>CAZMYP010000065.1:0-12771 GCA_964570535.1 uncultured Herbinix sp. | reverse complement strand
AAATATTACTTTGCTTACATCCTATAGTAATTCGACTGCAGCCATGTATAATGACCTGGTTGGAGTTAAGAATCCTGGAAATAACGTTGTCTCAACCTTAAATCATAAGCTGACCAAGGCTGCATATGATGCATTAGGAGACAACCAGGGAGCGGTTGTAGTTATAGAACCGTCAACAGGAAAAATCCTTGCTATGGTATCAAAGCCCTCCTATAATCCTAACAATATAGATAGTAACTGGGATATGCTTTTTGAAGATAAGAATAGCAAATCACCTTTACTAAACCGATCATCCCAGGGCTTGTATCCCCCCGGATCTACCTTCAAGGTGCTTACTACCCTTGCATATATGAGGGAAAACCCAGACTATCTGGATTATAGCTATGAATGCTCTAATAGTACGGAATATGAAGGAATGACAATTCGTTGTAGTAATAATAAAACCCATGGACATGTGGATTTAAAGGAAGCATTTGCAAAATCTTGCAATACATCATTTTCCACTATAGGAAAGAAGCTTTCCATAGAGAAATTTACAGCATTAAGTGAGAGCTTTTTCTTTAATAAGGCTCTGCCTGCAAGGATTAACAATAATCCCAGCAGCTTTCTACTAAAGGTTGGTGACTCAGGGGTTAAGGAATCCATGCAGACAGCAATTGGTCAAGGTAGAACATTAATAACACCCCTCCATAATGCAATGATTGCTGCAGCAGTAGCAAATGATGGTGTAATAATGAAGCCCTATGCTATTGATAGAATAGAAAGCGCAGTTGGCAGAGTCCTTAAGGGATATGTACCAGAAGAAGCAGGGACTGTAATGACTGTAGCAGAGGCGGATTATCTTAAAGGACTTATGAGGGCTGTGGTTACAGATGGAACCGCTTCTAGGCTTAAGGAGCTTGACATCAAGGTTGCAGGAAAGACAGGAACAGCAGAGCAGGAGGGTAAGGCCTCTCATGCTTGGTTTATTGGCTTTGCTCCCGTGAATAACCCAAAGATTGCTATAAGTGTTTTGGTGGAAAATAAAGGTTCGGGAAGTAAATATGCTATACCTATCGCAGAAAAGGTGTTTGATGCATATTTTGAATAGAAAATGAAAATATGTGAACTGTTTTCATATGTCGTATTTGTTGGATATTCATAAAAACAAGTTGATAATTTCGGCATATTGATATATACTTTAGAGTAGTTAGGGAAAACACACCAAATAGCAGGAGGATTTGCGATGGTAGAGGCAACGAGCTGTGGTGGTGTAGTTATATTCAGAGGAAAGATTCTATTACTGTATAAAAATTATAAGAACAAATATGAAGGGTGGGTGCTACCAAAAGGTACGGTTGAAGAAGGAGAAGAATACAAAGAAACGGCAATCCGAGAAGTACATGAGGAGGCAGGAACCTTAGCTTCCATAATAAAGTATATCGGGAAAAGCCAGTATTCCTTTAGCACACCACACAATACAGTATTAAAGGATGTTCATTGGTATTTAATGATGTCTGATAGCTATTACAGCAAACCACAACGAGAAGAATATTTTATGGACTCAGGGTATTACAAATTTCATGAGGCTTACCATCTTCTGAAGTTTGCTAATGAAAAACAGATCTTAGAGCAGGCTTATAACGAGTATATTGATCTGAAGAAGAGTAATCTCTGGGGCAGTAAGAAGTATTTCTAAGTAGAAAAAGCAAGGCAGGGATGTTCCATAAAGGAATATCCCTGTTTTATTATTTCTAATTGTGAATGCTAATAGCAAGCTAAGACAAATGAATTATTTCTATCTCCTAGACCTGTTTTAAAATTACTAAATATATAATTTACAGTTGAAAATAGGTTGAATTAACCTATAATAGAAATATAGCATGTACTAAAAGCGAAGGAGAGAGGTGGTTTAAATAAATTTATTTGAAATAATATCAGAAGAATTTTTTAAGCCTCTAACTAGTAAATATAAAACTATCTATATAGATTGTGTCAGGTTAATATACAATGCATATAAGACAGAGCTATCCTTTGGAGTAGATAAAGAGGTTATACTTTCTCAGTTGGAGCGTTATTTTGAAAATCAATCAAGTGAAGACTTGGTATTTGATGAAGACGAGGAAATAGCAAATGATTCTAGAACAAAGGCAAATGCTATTTTACGCAGATTAAAGGATAGTGGTTGGATTGAATATGAAGTGTCAAATGACTATAAGGTAAAAGTTAATTTACTAGATTATGCAGCTACCATGATTGAATCCTTTAATAAAATAATTAAAAGTGAAGAAATGGAGTATCAGAGTTTGGTTTCTCAAATTCATTCTACTCTTTTAAATAAAGAAGCTTATGTAAAACCATATGAGTATATTATAAAACGAGTTATTGAAAATACAGAAGAACTGATAGCAGGATTAAAAAAGCTTAATACAAATATAAAAAAATATATAGATGCTATAACAAATGAAAAGACAGCGGGAGAAATTGTACAAGATTTCTTTGTATATCATAAGGATATTGGGTCTAAGGCTTATCACAGAATAAAGACTAGTGATAATATATCCAATTTTAGAACATCAATAATTGAAAGCCTATATGAAATTCTAAATGATAAAAATACCTTTGATAGAGCAGTCTTAGGTTATATGGAAATTGAACAGGTGGAGAATAGAATTAATGCTGAAGATGCACTTAGATGGAAGATATTAAGTATTATATCTGCATTTAGAAATTATGATGACATTATATCTGAGATAGATAATAAAAATGCTAAGTATATTGGAAGCGCTGTGGCTAGAGCAAAGTTTTTACTGACCAATACGAATAATGTAGAAGGTAAGATTACAAAAATACTACAATATCTTTCTGATGAATTTAATAATGATGAATCAATAAATTTATATGACGAAACAGATGATAATATACTTGAGATATTTAATATATTTCCACAAGGTTTTATAGATAGTGATTCCCTATATGTTGTTCCTATTTCTAGAAAGTTAGCCTTGCCGGAAGAATTGAATTCCACCTTGGGGCTTACAGAAGAAGAACGCGAATTGCGAAAGTTAGCATTGCAAGAAAAAAATAAGAATAGGTATTCCAGAAAAAATATAAATAATTATATTCATGAATTGCTATTGGAACAGAATGCTGTATTGGCATCAAGCTTGCCTTTACAAAGCAAGAGAGATTTAATTAGAATAATTTTTATAAGTCTATATGGCAGGGACAAGAAATCCATATATAAAACGACAAAAACTGATGAAACTATAGCAATTAATGATTTTCGTTTTTCTGATTTTGTGATTGAGAGGTGTAAATAATAAGTATGGAAATATTCAAAGAAAGTGTTGTGCAAAAAGAAAAGTTTAGATCTGCTACAAATAAGCTTCTCAATAATTGCTTTATTTTGAAGAAAAAAGAAGACACGAGAAATGATTATATCTTTATTGTTCAGAATAAAGATATAATCATTGAATACTTTGACCTATTAGGTTATTGCATTGAGATTAATGAGATACAAGGGGTTGTAGCTTTAATCAATGTAAATGGTACTGGAAGGCTAAGACTTAGGAAAATAGAAAGTATTATTTTGCTAATTCTAAGGCTTTTATATATAGAAAAACGTAAAGAATTAAGTCTTAATGAAGAAGTAATTGTTTTATCTGATGAGATACACCAAAAGTATAATATGCTAAAGATTGAAGCAAAATCAAACATAGATAAAACTGTGTTTAGGGACACGATTAGGTTATTTAAAAGATATAATATTATCTCTAATATAGACAATGACGTAACTTTATCTGATGCACGTATTAAAATATATCCATCAGTACTATTCGTTTTACCTAATGATAATATAAGCTCGATGTATGATGCTATAAATGATAAATTAGATAAATATTTGAATGGAGGCGAGCATATTGATGATGAAGAGACTATGCAGGATTAGACTAATTAATTGGCATTACTTTGTTAATGAAACAATCAAAGTAAATGGCTCGTTTCTTATAAGTGGAGAAAACACATCAGGAAAATCAACAATTTTAGATGCAATTCAATTGGTATTAACTACAAATACTAGAAAGTTTAATACAGCTGCAAATGAAAAAAGTAACAGAAGTTTAAAAGGCTATGTACGTTGTAAAACAGGAAATGAAGATAGTACATATATCAGAAGGGGAAGTGTAATAACATATGTTGCTTTGGAATTCTATGAGGAAAGGACTTCTAAGTACTTTACTTTAGGGGTGAAAATAGATTCTCCCGACGAAGAAAGTAAACTTACAACGAAATGGTATAGAGAAGAATGCAAATTAGAGGAGTTATGGTTTTTAACAGGAAAGAGACCGTCTACTACAGAGGAGTTTAGGAGAAATGATAAAAAAGTATTGCTTATATCTCGTATTTCAGAAGCCAAAGCGCGGTTTGGGCAAAGATTAGGTAATCTAGAAGAGCGATTTTTTGATATGATTCCAAAGTCATTGGCATTCAAACCCATGGATAATGTTAAGGACTTTATTAATAAATTTATTCTTTCAGAAAAGGTAATTGAAGTATCAACCCTTAGAAATAATATAGAAGCACTCAAAGAACTTGAAGAATTGATGGATATGACAAAGGGCAAAATCAAAGAGCTTGATTCTGTTTTAATAAAGAATGAAGAGATAATTGCCAAGGATAGAGAAATAAAAACCAATGAAATCTTAATTAAGAAATCCGAGTATGAGGCTAAAAAGTTAGAGTATGAAGAATTGGAAAAAAACAAACATATACTAAAGCAAAAGCTCATAAATGAACAAAACAATGAAAAGACCATAAAAGCTAGCCTTGAGAATGAGAGAGCTAGGTTAACAAATCTACAGATTGCACTTGGACAAAATGAAACAACAAAGCTTATTAATGATACAAAGCATAGAATAGAGATACTAAAAATAGATAAAGATAACGCAGATAAAGATCTTAAAAAACTCCAAAACATGCTTAATAAGGTTATTGATACATTAAGCTTATTAAGTAAGCATGAAATATTCGTTATGACAAAAGATGATATTATAAAGTTAGAGTCTACAGATATAGAAACAGAAAATAAAATGGAAACAATTTATAAGCTTAGAAAAGAACTCAATAATTTGAAAGATGAGTATAGTTCCGATTACGTTAGAATTAATGATTTACTGTTTCAGTATAAGAAGGATAAGGCAAATCTAGAGAATGACATAAGGAATCTAAAAAACAAGAAGCTTATATACCCTGATAATACAATGAAACTTAAGACCGCTATTGAAAAGGAGTTTTTAAAGCAGGAGATATCCAGTGATGTGAGAATCTTCTCTGATTTACTGGAAGTTACTGACGGCAAATGGCAAAATGCAGTGGAAGGCTATTTAAATAGCCAACGATTTTATATTATAGTAGAACCTCAATATTACAGTGTTGCATTATCAGTCTATAATAAAATTAAAAAGGAAGTCCACACAGTGGGGCTGGTAAACACAGGTAAATTAATGAACACGGAGATTGATAAGGATTCTCTTGCCTACATTGTTAAAAGTGAAAATCGTTATGCAAAAGCATATGCGATATATCTTCTTAATAGAGTAATTCGTTGTGAAGAGCTAGATAAGTTAAAAGAATATAAAATAGCAATAACTCCTGATTGTATGCTTTATCAAAATTATGCTGTAAGAAAAATTGATGAGCGTATTTATCGGACTCCTTTTATTGGAGCACAAGCGTATGAAATTCAGCTAAAAAATAAAGAAGAGGAATTAAGCAAACTAAATGATGATATAAAAAGAGCAGAGTATAAAGGACAAATTTGCTTTGAGATAACTGAAAATATAAAGAGGTGTAATATTGATACCTTAGAAGAAAATGCAGATGCTCCCAAACAACTACAGAAGTATAAAAACCTTATAGAAAAAGAGAATATTGAACTAAAAAAAGCAGAAGATAATCCAAGTTATATTCAAATACAAATACAAATTGAGGATAGCAGAAGAGCAGTTAAAGAGAAGGAGGAAGAACACACTTCTTATATTAAGAGAATTAACGATACAGAATACAATATAAAAAATAACGCATATAACATCAAGGTAATGACAGAGCTATTATCTGATTTAGATAACAGTTTTAATATTCTGTGCAATATGGATGCAGAAATAACAATGCTTGGAATTAATAAGTTCAAAGAGCAAGTCAAGATTAAGTCCCCTGCAACTATTGTTCAAAACTTTTCACCTCTTAAAGTGGGTTTGGTAAATAAAAGAGATGAATTTATTACTGAGCTTATTAAGCTACAAAGCAATTATTGTAGTAAATATGATTGTGATTTGGGAACTGGAAATGAATATATGAGTGAATATATTCAGGAGCATCATAAGCTGGTAGCATCCGACATTATTAAATATGAAGAGGACTTGAAAAAGGCAAAAGAAAATTGTGAGTTGGAATTTAGAGAGTCATTTTTAGCAAGGCTAAAAGAAAATATTGAGAATGCAAGACTAGAATTTAAATATCTAAACGCGGCACTTAAGGATATATATTATGGTGAGGATAGCTATAGGTTTGATATAACATATAACAAAAACAAGGAAAGTATTTATAGGATGATTACTTCTAAGAATAATTTGGAAGGCTTTAACCTATGGTCCAATTCATTTGAAGAAGAATATAAAGAAGAAATGGAAGATTTGTTCTCAAAGTTAACAGCCTATGATGATAAAGGTGAGAAGGTCCTTGCTGAGTATACAGATTATCGTAGCTATCTAGACTATGATATTATTGTTGAGAAGAAGGATGGTACCTTACAACGGTTTTCAAAAATATATGGGGAGAAGAGTGGTGGAGAAACACAAACACCATATTATGTGGCCATAGCTGCATCCTTTGTTCAGCTATATAAGCTGGGAGATACCGTAAGAATTATTATGTTAGATGAGGCCTTTGATAAAATGGATGACAATAGAATAAGTTCTATGATGGATTTTTTCAACACTCAGAACTTTCAAATTATACTTGCTACACCACCATCAAAGATGGAGGTTATCGGCGAAAAGGTAGATACCATTCTTATGGCAATGAGAGATGGAAGTACATCGATAATAGAGGAGTATGACCTATGATAAATCGATATGAAAAAGAAATCATTAATAGACTTATAGATAAGTATGAAAAAAGCAAAAGCTTTATAGGAGAGAACAAAGTCAATCAAAAATTTACAGTAAAGATTTCTTTCTTATTTCCAAAATATTACGATCACTCTAATTATGATGTGTTTCAAGGAGTGAATGAAGCCATTGATATTCTGGTGAGAAAATCCTTTGTTTATGCAAAGCCAAATACTGCTCATATATATAATAATATTACTTTGAATATAGATAATCTAAAAGATACTTATAAATATATTGGCAGAGTTCCAAAGAGAGACGTTAATAGAGCGGTAATAAATTTACTTGAAAAATACGAGAACCGTAATAAAATATTGAGGAAATATTGTACCGAGCAGTATGTAAGAATTGATTCAAATAAATCTATAGAATTTTTTAATGATAATTTAGAAGAATTTGAAAATTTATTAATTGCAGTGGATCAGCTGTTAAAGGTTGAGGCAGAAACATTTATAAGGGATTTTTCAATAAGAGTTTTTAAGGATTCTAAGGTATTTGAGAAAATAGCTACTAAAGCAACAACTCTTATATTTGATTATGGTAATTTTCCTGAACGCGATCAAGTATTAGGCAATTTGAATATTATTAAGAACCCCACCTATGTTAATTTTAAAGGTTCAGGAAGTATCACTATTAAGGGACAGGCTATTAATTTGTCCAATCTAAGTGGTGATATTGCAATTTCATCCACGATGCTTAAGGATATTGATAGAGTAGATGTAATGGGCAAAGCTGTTATTACTATAGAAAACCTAACAAGTTTCAATACCTTCGCTGATAAAGATATGTTCGCCATATACTTGGGGGGTTATCACAATAGAGTTAGAAGGGAATTTATTAAGAAAATTCATAAGCAAAATCCTAAAACAGTATATTACCATTTTGGAGATATTGATGCTGGAGGATTCTATATATTAGAGCATTTAAGAAATGAAACAGGTGTTGACTTCATTCCATTTAAAATGAACATTGATACACTTGAAGAATATACAAAGTATACGAAAAGACTAACAGATAACGATAAAAAAAGACTCCATAGATTAGTTGATACTCAATATAAATCAGTAATCAATTATATGCTTCAAAATAATTGCAAACTGGAGCAAGAAGCAGTACATTGAAAAAGTCCAATTATCTTGAACAGTCAAAGTAGGTAGTTATTGTTCATGTTTAATGATATAATATTAATTGGAATTTATATATCGTCTATAATAGTTGATGAAAAGGATAAAACAAAAAGCCCCCAAAGCCTTGCAATACAGGGCTCTGAGGACTTCACACACAATGCGGATGGAGGGACTTGAACCCTCACAAGGTTACCCTCGGTAGATTTTGAGTCTACTGCGTCTGCCGTTCCGCCACATCCGCTTAGTGACGTGGTTAATTTTATCACAATTATTTTTATATTTCAAGTAGGAAATAAAGATTCTGCATATTACCTGTAAAGTAATAATAAAGGAGCATATAAAATGACCTGTATGAAGGCTCAAGGCTTAATCACAGCATTTATTTATGATAAATTAGATATAGGAGAGCTAGAGGAATTTATCCGGCATATAAGGTCCTGTGATGGGTGCAGGGAGGAGCTGGAGGTTTATTATGCCCTTTTAACAGCAATGAATCAGCTGGATGAAGATAAGAATTTATCTGATGATTTTAATCAGGAGCTAAGGGAAAAATTAGACCATGCTGAGGAAAGAATTATACATTTAAGATTTAATTATTACCGTAAGAAGGGTGCACTCTTGGTTATAATAATCTTCTTAGGAGTATTTTTTAGTATAAAGCATTATTTTGGACCAGTTGAAGAAAAAAATACTGTAATAGAAAGTAGATTTAGGCTGAGAATATCCTTTATGGAGGAGCGATTTGACAAGCCTACAGAGGAACTTGCTAATTATCTAAATAGAGAGCAGAATAATACTGTAATAGAATAGGCACCATTTACAATGGGATAATAGCAATGGAATATCGGCAATAGAATAACTGGATACATAGTATGAAAGGAGGATTTCGCAGCATGTATTTCCTGCGAAAACTAATATGGATAAAAAAATAGTTCTTATTGATGGTTATAGTATTTTGTTTAGAGCATTTTATGGACTTCCAGAAATGACAAACTCCAAGGGAGACCATACCAATGCGATACTGGGATTTTTAAATATTCTATATAAAATACTAGATGAAGAGAAGCCTGACTTTCTGGCGGTTGCTTTTGATACCCACCATCCAACCTTTAGGCATGAGATATTTACTGAGTATAAGGGAACTAGAAAGCCTATGCCGGAAGAATTAAGAGAACAGGTTCCAGTTATGAAGGATGTATTAAGGGCTATGAAGGTATCTGTTATTGAAAAGCCGGGATTTGAAGCTGATGATGTTCTTGGGACACTGGCCACAAAGGCAGAAAAAGAAGGATATCAGGTATCCTTGGTATCTGGTGACAGGGATCTTTTGCAATTAGCCAGTAAAAAGATAAAGATACGTATTCCCAAGACCAAACGAACAGGCACAGAGATTGAAGATTATTTTGAAGAGGATGTATTGGAGAGATATAAGGTTACACCTAAGCAGTTTATTGATTTAAAGGGGCTTATGGGAGATACATCAGATAATATACCTGGCATACCTGGAGTTGGAGCAAAGACTGCAGAAAAGCTAATGCTTGCATACCATTCCATGGAAAACCTTTATGAGAATATAGACAAGCTGGCTCCGGGAAAGGTAACTACAACCATAAAAGAGAACAAGGATCTGGCCTTTTTATCAAAAAAACTGGCAACCATCTGCACAGACTGTGACTTGGATTTTAATATAGAGGACAGTGTTCTTGGTGATCTTTATAATGAGGAAGTATATATATGGTTTAAAAACCTGGAGTTTAAAAGCCTACTCTCAAGATTTCAGTCTATGGAGATAGAGCATTCTCAGGATATCACCGATAACTTTAAGGTGGTGGAAGAGCTTGGAGAGGCAGACCGTGTATTTGGTCAGGTGAAGTCACTTAAGGACCAGCCCATAGGAGTTCATATGGTTATTGAAAGTAATAGTCTTCTTGGGGTGTCTATATGCTTAAGCGAGCAACAGATATTTCTCGTTTTAAGAACCGGCATGATTACTGAAGCTTATTTAGAGGACCAGCTAGGAAAGCTAATCAAGGATAATATACCCTTGTCTGTAATTGGCTTGAAGGGCCAACTGGGATTTCTAAAAGCAAAGGAAGAAGATCAGATTTTTGACACGGCTATAGCTGCATATCTTCTAAATCCTTTGACTGATACCTACCATTATGATGATATTGCCAGAGATTATCTTGGCATAATAGTTCCATCTGTAGAAGACCTCCTAGGCAAGAGCAAGCTTGCTGAAGCTATGGAGACAATGCCAAAAGAATTTTTAGCCTACAGCTGTTACTCAGCCTATGTGGCTTTTGTATCTGCACCACAGCTTAAGAAGCAGCTAAAGGAAGTAGGAATGCTGCAATTATTTGAAGATATTGAGATGCCACTTATTTATACACTCTATGATATGGAATCTAGAGGCATACGAGTTAATAAGGAGGCCTTAAAGGAATACGGTGATCATCTTCAGGTGGGAATCGTTTCATTAGAGAAGCAGATTTATGAGCAGGTTGGTGAAGAATTTAATATTAACTCACCTAAGCAGTTAGGTGTAATATTATTTGAGAAGCTAAGACTCCCATTTGCTAAAAAAACCAAAACTGGTTATTCCACAGCGGCTGATATACTGGAAAAGCTTCAGAGTGAGCATCCTGTAATATCAATGATTTTGGAATATCGTCAGTTAACAAAATTAAAATCTACTTATGCTGACGGACTGGCCGTATATATAAGGGATGATGAAAGAATACACGGACGGTTCAATCAGACTATTGCTGCAACAGGTAGAATTAGCAGCACAGATCCTAACCTTCAGAATATCCCGGTTCGCATGGAACTAGGAAGAAAGATAAGAAAGGTCTTTATTCCAAAGGAGGATTTTATATTCTTGGATGCGGATTATTCCCAGATTGAGCTTAGAGTATTGGCTCATCTATCAGGGGATGAACGACTTATTAATGCCTATAAGGAGGCTAAGGATATCCATAGAATTACGGCCTCTGAGGTCTTTCACACACCCTTTGATGAGGTAACCCCTCTTCAGCGCGGTAATGCAAAGGCTGTAAACTTTGGTATTGTATATGGCATTAGCTCCTTTGGTCTTGGGCAGGATTTGAATATTACTAGGAAGGAAGCTGAACGCTTTATAGCTAAATACTTTGAAACCTATCCAAGGGTTAAGGAGTATCTGGATGGATTGGTAGCAGCTGCCAAGAAGGAGGGTTACTCCGCAACTCTTTTTGGGCGAAGGCGACCTATTCCAGAGCTGTCCTCAAGTAATTTTATGCAACGCTCTTTTGGTGAGAGGGTGGCTATGAATGCTCCTATTCAAGGAACCGCAGCAGATATTATTAAGATAGCCATGAACCGTGTTAATCAGAGGTTAAAGGCTAATAATATGAGCTCTTGTCTAATTCTGCAGATTCATGATGAGCTGTTAGTTGAAACTCATAAGGATGAAATAGAGGAGGTTAAGACCATTATGACCGAGGAAATGCAGGGTGCTGCCAGCCTTTTGGTTCCACTTGAAACGGAAGTTAAGATGGGTAATAACTGGTATGAGGCCAAGTAAGAGATATTAAGTAAGAAATATTAAGTAAGATATCTTTAGGAAGGACAGAAAATACTATGAAAGTAATTGGTATTACTGGAGGAATTGGAAGTGGAAAGTCTTTAGTAGCAGATATTATGATTAAAAAATATAAAGCATATTTAATCAATTCAGATACCATAGCAAAGGAACAGATGATGCCTACTGGTATAAGCTATCCTTCAGTGGTCCAATACTTTGGTAGGGAAATACTTAGTGAGGATGGTAGCATAGACAAGGAGAAGCTTTCAAAAATCGTCTTTAATGACAAGGAAGAACTAGCAGTATTAAATAACCTTACCCATCCAAATGTACTATTGGAGATACAAAGAATAATTGAAGAAAAGAGAGCAAATAAAAATGTACCCTACTGCATAATAGAGACTGCTTTAATGATTGAAGCAGGATATGATTTTATATGTGATGAGGTTTGGTATGTCCATTCTTCGCAGGAGATAAGGAGAAGGCGGCTTAAGGAAAATCGTAGCTTAACAGACGATAAGATTGATTCCATTTTTAAAAGTCAAAGCAAGGAAGAAGACTTTTTTAAGACTTTTTCTAAGGTGATTTACAATGAGGGAAGCTTAAATGATTTGGAGCACCAAATAGCTTATGTTTTACTTGGAGAATCCAAATAGAGCTGCAGATTGCCCTCCCCATTTTTCTTGACAAATAGCTTTAAATGGTGGATACTTGGTTAGAATATTACATGAAGATAGGAAGATTGACATGAAATTATGCAGTATTGCAAGCGGTAGTAGCGGAAATTGTATATATGTCGGCAGTGAACAGACAAATCTGCTTGTAGATGCCGGTATAAGTGCAAAAAGAATTGAATATGGACTCGATAGAATTGAGATTCGTCCCGACACTATTCAGGGGATTTTAGTTACTCATGAGCACTCAGACC
>CAZMYP010000064.1:0-12874 GCA_964570535.1 uncultured Herbinix sp. | reverse complement strand
CACCTTGTGGCGATTGCCTTATAATAATATTATAGCAGATTATCACAATATTGCAAGCGCTAACAATGCGTATTTCTACTCAAAAAACTCCTCAACCCACATCCTTCTCCCATTAGTCTTAATCGCAATCGCCCCACTTTCATAGGTTATAACCACTTTACTTCCTATATCATCTAATCTTTCCAGCAACTCCTCATGGGGATGACCGTACCTATTATTCTTGCCACAGGAAATCAAAGCTAACTCAGGCTGTACAATAGATAAAAAATCCTCTGAGGTAGAATTCCTTGATCCATGATGGGCAACCTTTAAGACATCATAATCAGATAAGGCAGTCTCCACTTTCTTCACAAATCCCTCCTCCAGTCTTTTCCTAATAATCAGTTCTCCGTCCAGCTCTATATCACCGGTAAGAAGCATATCAAATTCTCCATAGCTGACACTAAGCACTGTGGAATAAGCATTTCTAGATGAATAGTTATAAGCTTCATCAGGATGCAGGCAGGTAATGTGTAGCATTCCTTCTTGTATATAGTCCCCTGTCTTAATATACATAATATTAATCTTCTTCTTGATTGCTTGTTTTTCTAATTCAGAAAACTCCTCTTCCTTTTCAGAATTCAATTCCCCTCTATATATACTGCCTTTAATCTTTGGTAAAACCAGATTAGTAATCCCTACCTTTCCATCTCCCATAAGCTCCATTAATCCGCTGATGTGATCTGTATCTCCATGGGTAACTATGGCAAAGTCTATATGATCAATTCCTATTGATAATAAATACGGACGTATTCTATATAGCCCAACCTTGCTTACATCTATACTTCCTCCATCAATTAGAAATGTAGTCCCCTCTCTTGTCTCCAAAAATATTGACTCTCCCTGGCCCACATCTAACATTGTAATAGTAAGTCCCTGTTTTGGTCTGGGAAATATCAAAATGATCACTGCAGCTACCAGTATTACCAGGCACCTTTTCTTCTTATACCTATAAACTCCAATAATAAATATTACTATAAGTAAGTAATATATAAGTATCTGAATAATGTTAGGCCTGCCTATTGTTATCAAATTGCAGGGTAATTTGCTTCCCAACCTGCAAATAAGCTCATAAAATTTAAGTATATAATTGGCTCCTCCTGCAACAAACACACCTGCAGGAAAATAAATTATACCTATAATTCCTGCAATTATAGCTAGTATAACCAATAAGGATGTTAAAGGTAGCACTAGAAGATTTATAAAAGTACTATATATTGGAATTTGAAAGAAAAAATACAGAATAAATGGAAGAGTTAGAATTTGCACGCTTACACTTGAATATATGCTCTTTATTAGTGTTTTTTCTGGCTTATATAGAACATTGAAGCAGGGTATAAATAGTGCAATTCCAAGTACCGCACCAAAGGATAATAAAAATCCAGCGCTTAAAAGCTCCATAGGATTTGGAATAAGTATAATAAGAGCGCTTAATGATAAAGCAGATAAGATATCAAAGGTCTTACCTATAAGGTTTGCAACTAGAAGAACACTATACATAACAACAGCTCGGTTAGTGGATACGGTAAGATTTGTGAATATGCCATAGCTATAAACAAAAGCCAAAGACAATATAGTGGAAGCAACTAGTCCCAATCTTAATTTTCTTAGGCAAAAATATATTGCGGCACCTATTAATGAAACATGAAGACCAGATATGGCAAGAATATGAGATATTCCATTTTCTTGATACAATATATTTATATCTTCTCCTAATAGATATTTTTCACCAAGAACCATTGCCATCAAGATTCCTGTCTCCTTTTCAGGAAGAATTTTCTTATAGGATTTAATTAGTTCACCCTTAATATTGTTTAGAATATAACGAAATTTAGAATAGGACGGATTCTTTATTTGAATTTCTTTAGCATTAACCTTATAATCTATGTTTTGGATTTTATAATAGAGTTTTTGATTAAAACCACCTGGATTGGTGTTTTTAGAGAACCTGCTAATGGTTCCAGAGACGGTAAGCTGATTACCAATACGATATTCTTGATATGTTTCTGTGTTAGGTAAATTAACTATGATTTCTTCTACCAGATAAGTATTACCATCTGGTAAAGTCACTCGGTTATCTAATAAATAAAATACTCTTCCCCAAGAGTTCTTATTAATCATTGAGATTTTGCCAATTAGATGACAGGATATCTTTTCTTCAAATGCCTTATCCATATCAGGGGGTTTCATCTGGTCTGACATGGTCAAAAATCCGATAAGCATCAAAATGGGCAGACCCCATAAAAAACTGTCCTTATGAATTATAAGCCTTTTATAAAATATTAATAAATATACTAAGAGCCAGCATATAATTGTCGGTAACACCATAAATGGTAGGGGAATTTTATGCCAGGCCTGGAGTATCCCCAAGACAAGTGCACCAATTCCCCAAAGGAGAGGTCTCTTTATCAATACATAAAGCCTCCCTTCTATTGATTATCCTCATTAATTGTAAGATTACGTTCGAATAAAACACCAAAGGAAATATTTTGGAAAGACTCAACCTGCTGGCCATTTATTCGAAATTGCACTTTATTTATGCCAGGTAACTCAGTCAATGAATTTACAATAGAATAAATTGCAATCTCCTCGGATACGTCTGGTAGCTTTTCCAGAAGCTTCTCATTCAAATCCACATAGCAAATGCCCTCCTTAGTAGAGACATTTAGTAGTGTTGTACCAACAGGAACAGTGGTATATAAGCCAATTTCAGTTGGACCATTAATAATCTGATTAATTACAAGCTCTTCTATGGATGATGTTCCCGTATATAATATATTCCTTGTAGTCTTTTTTAGTAAGTCCCCTGTCTCATTGGCAAAATATAAGGTTACATTGTAATTTGTTTCTGCCCCTGTGTTTTCAATGAAAAACTCCGCCGTCATAAGCCCCATCTGAACTCCATTTGTATCTATCAGAGGCTGCCCATTTACATTAAACATTACAAAATCTATACCTGGAATCTGACACAGTGTCTTTACAATTGTAGCTCGACATAAAACTTCCGGAATTTCCTTAAGCTCACTATATTTTGTATCAAAATTAAGGATTAACTGATCATTTACAAAACTATAATCCCTAATTGTAACATCCTCTGGTAAGGCTCTTTTATATACCATATTACTAGGATCTGTTTGCAAGGCATCAAGTAATTCAGTAACTAACTGCTCCTTGGTGCTTCCTAATGGAACATACGTTTCACTAACAATCCCAGAAGACTTACTATCCAAATAATAAACATGATATTCATTATCCAGTTTATTTACCACCTTATTCCCATCACTGCAAGAGGTAAGCATAGCCACAAGCAAAAGTAATACCACACTTAATAATCGTTTCATCTATAATCACCTACTCCCTAAATCTATGCAATATAGTTAAGAGGAATTCTTACGTTAAAGGTAGTTCCCTCATCTTCTTTACTATAAACCTTTATTGCTCCACGATGCATCTGTATAACACTTTTTGTAATAGCAAGGCCTAATCCTGTTCCACCAGATTCCCTTGATCTTGCTTTGTCTACTCTGTAAAAACGCTCAAAAATTACATCCTGTACATCCTCAGGTATACCAATGCCAGAATCCGAAACCTTTATAAAGAAATACTTATGATCCGCATTAAGGGAAACCCTTACCCATCCATCCTGAGTATTATACTTAATAGCATTCTCAATAAGATTTGATATGGCTAGAGAAATCTTAACCTCGTCTACCTCTGCCATAACTGGTCTAAAGCTTTCAAAAATCATTTCAATATTTTGGTTCATTGCTATTGGACGAAGCCTCTTTAATATCTGCTCTAAAAGCTCGTTAATATTAATGCTGGATATATTCATATCTCCTGCCGTCTTATTAAGCTTTACTAAAGAAAGAAGATCATTTATTATCTTATTCTCTCGTTCTATCTCCTCTGTTATATCTAATAAAAATTCCCTATAAAGCTCCACAGGAGTATTATCCTGCGCAAGAAGAGAATCAGCCAAAACCTTAATCGAAGTAATTGGAGTCTTTAGTTCATGGGATACGTTGGATACGAATTCTTGTCTAGAATTCTCTATCTTTTGCATGCGACTTATCATCTTATTAAAGGAATCAGATATCTTCTCAATCTCATAATACCCCTTGATAGATACCTCCTCATCCATATAGCCTTCTGTTAAACGATCTATTGAATTAACAACATCAGTTAAAGGCTTAGTCAACCTTCCTGATATAAATATGGCAAACACAACTATAAACATAGCAATAGTTAAGAGAAATATAATTGCTCTTTGCCCCATGTCTGATAGTATACCTTCTATATCCTTAGTAGATGAGTTCATCACAACTACACCCACAATCACCTTCTGCTCCTTGGTTGTATAGGTTATAGGTTGAGTTAGTATCAAATAATCATTTTCCTTGTCATGGATCTTGCTGCTGTTTCCGTTAAAGCTTTGTATAACCTCTCTAGATACGAGATACCTGTTACTATCATATAGACCATAAGTATCCTCTACAATACTAAGAGTGTTGTTTACAACAACAATCCTTCCTTGAAATACCTGTGCAACTCGATTGATCTCAGCATCAATTTCAGGGATATCGGCCAGTGTCAGATATCCTGTGGGAAGCATTTGATTTGAAAGCATAATAATCTGATTCTGCATCTGATTAAACTTGTTATTTATAGCTTTTTCCTCATAATTGTCCATGAGAATATTGATAAATATGCTAAGAGGAACAACACCTACAAATATAAATATAAAGAATATGTGCGTTCTCATACTATGAAAAATATTTAGTTTACTCCTAATCACGGAAAAAATAACCAACACCCCATTTTGTATGTATATATTTTGGTTCGCTTGGATTACTCTCTATTTTTTCTCGCAGTCTTCTGATATGGACATCAACAGTTCTAACATCTCCTGGGTAATCATAACCCCATACGATATTAAGTAAGTTTTCACGACTATATACCTTATTGGGATTAAACACCATAAGCTCAAGCAAATCAAATTCCTTTACAGTCAGATTAACTTCCTCTTCTGCTATATAAACCCTTCTGTTATCGCAATCAATGTTCATATCATTAAATGAAATTGTCTTTACCTCAGTTGCAGTAACTGAATTTTTGCTACTTCTACGGATAATTGCCTTAATTCTTGCCTTAACCTCAAGAATGTTGAAGGGCTTGGTGATATAGTCATCTGCCCCATACTCGAGACCAAGAATTTTGTCCATATCATCACCCTTGGCTGTTAGCATGATAATTGGCATAGATGAAAATTCTCTTATCTGTTGACATACCTCAAACCCTGTTAGTTTTGGCAACATAACATCCAGAAGCACAACATCATACTCCTTTTTCCTAGCTGCCTCAATTGCTTCCTCACCATCATAAGCACAATCCACTTCCATGCCATCCTGCTCTAGGCTAAATCTAATTCCTTTTACAATTAATTTCTCATCATCTACTACAAGCACTCTTTTTGCCATATATACACCTCATTCATTATTGGTTAATATGTTTCAGAAATAATAGTTTAGTTATTGTACTGTAATTAAATCAGCAACCTGATTAAATAATCCTTCTTTGATTCCAGGGACATTCATTAAGTCCCCAATTTCTCTAAAATTACCGTTCTTTTTCCGATATTCAATTATATTTTTTGCTTTTGCTTGTCCGATTCCCGGAAGAGTCATAAGCTGTATTTCATCTGAACTATTAATATTCACTTGGGTAAAGGTATCACTACTATCATTTGTGTTGCTTTGATCACCCTTCATATATTCAGATGCATTCATTTCATTAAGCTCATCCTTAGTAGGAATATATATCCTCTGTCCATCCTTTACTATCAAAGCTTGATTCACATAATCTCCGGCAGCGGAAGAAATTAATCCTCCTGCTGCATCAATTAAATCTATCAACCTTGCATCAACCTTTACCTGATATACATCTGGTCGTACTACTGCTCCGCAAATATGAACACAAATCATTTGTTCTTCTGTCTTAAGTTCTTCTGCCTTAAGTTCTTCTGTCTTAAGATTCTCTTGCTTATCTCCATAATCTTGACCTATTACAATATCTTCATTATGACTAGGTTCATCTACCAAGGAGGAAAGCACTATATTCTTGTCATGATTATTAACATAGGAGTAGCTGTAACACACTCCAGCAATAATTATAAATAAACTAAAAGCTGCAATTAATAAATATTTATTCTTCATCATATTCTTCCTTTACATAAAAATTAGTATAATTACTAATGTACAGGAAGACCTAAAAGTACCCTCTATACTTTATTTTGATGATTATATTTATAATACATAAACTAAAGAATGAATACAATAGGCATTTCAACTAATTAATAAGGTTTTTCTGTTACTATTTCCATTTGAATGTAATAATACCTGCTATTATAACAACTATCCCAATCAGCTTGCGCCATTGAAAATCAACCTTTTCTGCCCCAAAAATGCCCATTAATTCAATTAGATATGCTATTAGCATCTGGGACGTAATAATAAACATGTTTGCTCTTGCAGGCCCTAAAGCATCCACACTTCTTATAACTGTATAGGTTATTGCAGCACCCATTACTCCCCCAAGGAGCATATATTTATTGTCAATCTTAAAAAGTTCAATAAGTCCACTTTCTCGTCCTGTCAATACCCATGCTCCCAAGCATATCACCAGGGCACATAGCTGTACAAAGCTTGCACAAAGCCATATACTAGTCTGCCTAGTTACACCCGTATTAAATACCCCCTGTATACTCATAAATGCACCAGATATAATAGCGATTATAGTACCCCACATAGTATTAACCAAACCTTTCATCTTAGAATATTGCTACTTTCTATCTTAACATTTCCAGATTCAATTCTAACTATTCAATCTTGTATCACAAGAAAGGGTTTCGCTTGTGAAACCTAGCGCCGAACACGGCCAGCTTGCTGGCTAAATACAAAACGCGCGAGTGCGCATCCTTGGGGAGCATTTTTTAGTATAATAGGACGAACTTTCCTATTATACTAAAAAAGTCACCTAAAATATCAGGTGACTTGATATACAGCTATTACACTTCTACTTCATCCAGACATTTATCTAGGATTTCTATCATATCATCCACATGCTTTTCTTCTAGAATTAGTGGTGGTAAAAAACGTATTACATTGGTACCTGCTGATATAAGTATTAACCCCATATCCATGGCTTTAGCTATAATCTTATTTACAGGGATAGTAAACTCTAACCCTTGTATCAGTCCTACTCCTCGATGCTCTGTAATAATACTGTATTTATCCAATAACTTCTTAAGCTGAATAGAAAGATACTCTCCCATCTGATTAACATTATCTATAATATCCTTACTTTCATACATATCAAATACCTTGTTTACAGCTGCTGCCACAAATGGATTCCCACCATAGGTGGTTCCATGGTCACCAGGTTCGAACTCATTGGCAACTACTTCTGTGGCTGCAAAAGCTCCAACTGGCACCCCACAACCCAGGGCTTTAGCACAGGTTATTATATCTGGCTTCACATTATAGCCCTGATATGCAAACATTGATCCACTCCTGCCCATACCACATTGAATTTCATCAAATATTAGCAAGATTCCCTTATCATCACAAAGCTTTCTCACTCCGCTTATAAACTCCCTAGTTGCAGGGAAAATACCCCCTTCTCCTTGTATCGGTTCCATTATTATAGCACAGGTATTATCATTTATATTAGCTATGACGCTATCTAAATTATTAAACTGGGCAAACTTAACTCCACCAACTAAAGGTTCAAAGGGCTCTCTATATTTCTTCGTTCCAGTAACACTTAAAGCACCCATACTCCTTCCATGGAAGGCTTTCTCCATAGAAATAATCTCTCCACCAGCCCTAGCTGTCTTCTTATAAAAATACTTTCTTGCTAGCTTAATAGCACCCTCAACTGCCTCTGTTCCACTATTGGTAAAAAAGACTCGATCCATGCCGGATGCTTTACTTAGTTTCTTTGCAGCTTCATAGGAAGGAATACTATAAAAATAATTAGATGTATGCATAAGAAGATCAATTTGTTGTTTTAATGCTACATTATACTCTTCAGCATTATATCCTAATGCAAACACTCCAATTCCTGATGTAAAATCAAGATATTCCTTTCCTTCCACATCGTATATATACATTCCTTTTCCATGATCAAGTACCACTGGATATCGGTTGTATGTATGCATTAGCACTTTATTAGCTTCCTCAATACATTGATCCATATAACTCATAATACTAGCCTCCCCTTCAATAATATCTTTCTATTATTAAGCCATAAACTATATCTGACTAATTTCATTTTCAAGCAAATTTTCCCTATGAATTATAGCTGTTCCAATCCCCTTATTAGTAAAGAATTCAAGTAGAAGGCAATGTGGAATCCTACCGTCTAATATATGAACTCTTGATACACCATTTTCCACAGCATCAATACAATTTTTTAATTTAGGAAGCATACCGCCACCCACATAACCACTAGCTAATAGCTCATCGGCCCTATCTAATGTGAGAACAGAAATCAAGCTTGATTTATCATTAGGATCTGCATAGACTCCTTCGATATCTGTTAAAAATACCAGTTTTTCAGCCCCTATGGCTGTAGCAACAGCACACGCTGCATCATCTGCGTTAATATTATAATTTATAAAGTCATCATCCAAGCCAATGGGAGCAATAATAGGAACAAAATCATTATCTATCAGTGTATTAATTAGATCTACATTGACTTCCTTAATATTGCCCACAAGTCCAATATCAGTAGACCCTACATACTTTTTCTCAACCCTAAGTGTTGATCCATCCTTGCCACTTATTCCTACTGCCTTAACTCCCAGCTTCTCAACCATCTGTACCAGGCCCTTATTGACCTTCCCCAGCACCATCTCAGCAACTTCCATGGTTTTATCATCAGTAACCCTAAGGCCTTCTACAAATGTGGATTCATGACCTAGCTTTTGTAGCCAGCTGGTTATCTCTTTTCCTCCACCATGTACAATAATAGGTTTCATGCCTACTAATTTGAGTAGTGCAACATCCTTAATTACATTAGATTGAAGGTTTTCATCTAGCATGGCACTACCCCCATACTTTACTACAACCTTCTTATTATTAAATTTTTGTATATAAGGCAAGGCCTCAATAAGAGTCTGCGCTTTTAATAGACTTGGATCCATATATTCCATTTATCCTATTCCTTTCAAATGATAATATTTTAATTATACTTACAAAATAACATCTAGCTGCATAGGTGAATACTATGATGTGTAATCTGCATTGATTTTGACATAATCATATGAAAAATCACATCCCCATGCAGTTGCTGAGGCCTCACCCTGCTTTATATCAGTAGTTGCTATAACCTCCTTAGCTGATAGGATTTTACTTGCAGTCTCTTCAGAATAATCTACTCCCAATCCATCTTCAACCAACTTAAGACTTCCTTCTATGCTCTCTATATATAAGTCGACCTTGTAAGGGTCAAAATCTACTCCAGAATATCCCATAGCACATAATATTCTTCCCCAATTAGCATCATTTCCAAAGACAGCAGTTTTAACCAAATTTGATGTTATTATTGATTTACTAATAGTAACTGCATCATCGTGGCTACCTGCACCCTTTACAGTAACCTGCAAGAGCTTTGTTGCACCTTCCCCATCCCCTGCTATCATTTTCGCAAGGCTGGTAGTTACCTTATTTAGGGCTTTACAAAATTCATAGTAGCTATCGTCCTTTGAAGTAATCTCATTATTACCTGCCATACCATTAGCTAATATAAGTAAAGAATCGTTTGTACTGGTATCCCGGTCAACTGAAATCATATTAAAGGTATGCTTCACATCCTCACTAATAGCTTCCTGCAAAAGTTCCTTACTGATAGCTATGTCCGTAGTAACTACAGCAATCATAGTTGCCATATTGGGATGAATCATCCCTGAACCCTTTGCCATCCCTCCTATAGTTACCTCTTTACCCTCTATACTATAGGATAGTGCATATTCCTTAGAATATGTATCCGTTGTCATTATTGATTCTGCTGATGTGGTTCCTGCTTGAATCGAATCGTCTAGGCCTTTCACTAGTTGGGGTATTCCTTTTGTAATTATATCAATAGGCAATTGCTTACCAATTACTCCTGTGGATGCTGTATATACAGCGTCTATAGGAAGCTGTAACTCATTAGCAGTGCACTGTGCTATCAGATAGTTATTCTTATCCCCTTCATCTCCTGTACATGCATTTGCTACACCGCTGTTTATTACTATAGCTTGAATATTATCACTTTCAGTTGTAAGCTTAATATCCCATTTTACAGGGGCTGCTTTTACTATATTTGTGGTAAAGGTTCCTGCTCCCTTAGCCGGAGTGGTGGAATAAACTAGAGCCATATCCTTCTTTTGCTTCTTTATTCCTGCATATATTCCTGATGCCATATATCCTTTAGGTGCAGTAACACCACCATTAACTATCTTCATATTATTCCTCCTCTTAATAATGAAATTATTCATATGCCGATTTAAATTATTTATAATTATACATCACAACTAAATATTATGCAACACTTAAATCAACTTTTTTATATCTATATTTCTAGAAAGTAATATCTCATATATCTTAGCTATCGGAAAGCCAACAACATTATAATAGTCTCCCCGTATTTCACTTATATATATACCAAACCTTCCCTGAATGCCATAGCCTCCAGCCTTATCAAAGGGTTCTCCTGTATCTACATATTCTTCAATCTGTTCCATAGTCATATTCTGGACCAAGACCTGAGTGCCTACACTGAAACTTATAGCCTCGTCTTCTATATTATAGTTGTTATCACTATTTGTTTTTATTATAATACTAACTCCGGTAAAAACCTCATGAAAATCTCCAGAGAGAGCCGTGATCATTTTTATAGCCTCGTCACGGTCCTTGGGTTTTCCCAAGGCTTGGCCATGATGAAATACCATAGTATCAGCAGCTATCACAATAAAATCTCCTCTCTCATCCTTAAGTCTATGGCCTACCTCCCCTGACTTAAGATTGGCTAGAGCTTCTACTATAGATGGTGGTGTATCACCCTTTACCTCCTCCGTAACATTAGCAGGCATAGTTATATATGGTATACCCATCTGATTCATAATTTCTTTTCTTCTGGGTGATTCTGAGGCCAATATAATACGAAACATAGCTTATCCTTCCTATTTATAAATATTTGGTCAACTTATTATCTGAGACAATATGTAATATCGACATTTACTATCTTTTCATTATAATTATAAAGTATAATATGTAAAGTACAAGAAACAAAATAAATAACATATTAATTGTTCATACTGTATTTTTATAAATTGTTAAATTTTCTGGTTGCATATTAATAATAAATGGTGTATATTTAGTCATATAATAAACATTATAGTTCATAGGATTGGTTGATGCTTAGAAAAACCGTACCCATGAAATTAACTATAACTATAGGAGGTAAGTTATTATGAAAGAAAAAATTATTCTTGCTTATTCAGGTGGTCTAGATACCACGGCTATAATTCCTTGGCTAAAGGAGAATTATGATTATGAAGTAGTTTGTGTTTGTATTGATGTAGGTCAAGAAAGCGAACTTGATGGTTTAGAAGAAAGGGCAAATTTATCTGGCGCCACAAAGCTATATATCGAAGATGTTGTAGATGAATTCGTTGATGATTATGTTCTTCCATGTGTAAAAGCTGGAGCTGTATATGAGAATAAATATCTACTAGGCACTTCCATGGCTAGGCCTGTTATAGCAAAGAGGCTTGTAGAAATAGCTCGACTTGAAGGAGCTACAGCGATTTGTCATGGTGCTACAGGAAAGGGAAATGACCAGGTTCGTTTTGAGCTATCAATAAAGGCTTTGGCTCCAGATCTAAAGATTATCGCTCCATGGAGAATATGGGATATGTCCTCTCGTGAGGAGGAAATCGAATATTGCGAAAAGCACGGTATTAACCTTCCTTTTTCTGCAGATAACAGCTATTCTCGTGACCGTAACCTGTGGCATATTAGCCATGAAGGATTGGAACTTGAGGATCCTGCTGTGGCTCCTAATTATGACCATCTACTGGTGCTTGGTGTATCACCACAAAAAGCTCCTGAGGAGGGCGTATCAATTAGCTTAACCTTTGAAAAGGGAATACCCACTGCTCTAAATGGTAAAACTATGTCGCCTACTAATATTATTAAAGAGTTAAATATTCTTGGCGGTAAGCATGGTGTCGGTATTATAGATATAGTTGAAAACCGTGTTGTAGGTATGAAATCAAGAGGTGTATACGAGACACCAGGTGGCACAATTCTAATGGAAGCCCATACTCAACTTGAGGAACTAATATTAGACCGAGATACCCTCTCAGCAAAAAAAGAAATTGCAAACCGCTTTGCAAATTTAGTATATGAAGGTAAATGGTTCTGCCCAGTAAGGGAAGCTTACCAAGCCTTTATAGATGTTACTCAGGAATATGTTACCGGCGAAGTAAAGCTTATGCTTTACAAAGGCAATATTATTAAACAGGGAACCACATCAGATTACTCCTTATATAATGAAAGCATAGCATCATTTACAACTGGAGAATTATATGATCACAAGGATGCTGAAGGCTTTATAAACTTATTTGGTTTATCAATGAAGGTTCGAGCTATGATATACGAGGACAAAGAATAGACTAAACTTATATAAGAAATTCAAGAATTAAGGAGGGTATTCCAAATAATTAACCTTTGAGAATCCCCTCCTTTTTATATCCCATATATCTACAAACAAACATCTCCACTCT
>CAZMYP010000063.1:0-13262 GCA_964570535.1 uncultured Herbinix sp. | reverse complement strand
TACAACTTCTTGAGCTGATGAATTCAATAGATATGAAGCAATTGACTAATAAAGAATTATTTAATCAAGCTATAATCATGGCATCTGAAGCCATGATTATTAATCCTGCAATAATTGAAAAGGATTATTATGTAACTTATTTTTTAAAAGAACTGGTAGCATTGGATCCAAACATTGTTTTTAGAGGTGGTACTTCCCTATCTAAATGCTACGTAAGTAACTAAGCAAGAGATTCGTAGCTCTTAGTAGGTAATATAAAGTCGTGAGGTAATCCTATGTCTAATGTACATCGAATAATGTGGCTGGATCAGGAGATAAGAAATCACAAATATCCTAATTGCAGAAAATTATCAGAACACTATGAAATCTCATTGCGCCAAGCCCATAGAGATCTAGAATATCTTAAAAACACCTTGAACGCACCAATCAGTTATATTGCAGCAAAAAGAGGGTATATTTATGATGATATGACTTATATTCTTCCTAATCTACTCATTACCGATGAAGAAAAGAAGGTGTTAAGCTTTTTGGCTTATAAATACAGTAACTTTGATGGAAACGAAAACAGCCAGAGAATAGCTAATCTATTTCGAAATCTATCTGATTTTAAGAACCCTGACCATATCTCTCCAATCTTTAGCATAAATAATGATAGAATATCACTATATCATAAAATAACCCAATGTATTAACAATAATAAAAAGTTAGACGTATTTTACCTAACACCTGGTGGTGGCTCGGTTAGATTAGTCTTACACCCATATACTCTATATGGTAAATCAGATAATGATTATCTAATAGCATATTGCGAGGAGTATGAGGCTTTTGCTATATTTCGCCTTGACCGCTTTGAGAGGTATTCTGAGAATATTGATGCCTTTATTAGAAATCCTAACTATAAGGCTGATAACTATATTGGACATATGAAGAGAAAACCTTTTAAAACCCTTATCCACACTAATAGAACTGAGATTAATTTGAATCATTTTGGAGATAAGCTTACCAAGCTTGAGGATGGACTTTATGAGGTGGATTTCTACGATATTGACCAGATGATAAGAGATCTTATAAACTCCAATCAATGGACGGATATCAAGTCCCCAAGCTGGTTAAAAGATAAGCTAAAAAAACGATGTAAGAATATCTATGATAAATTATAATCTTTTTTACTGGTATGACATTTTATGTCATACCAGTTGTTATATAATATAGATATAACAGAATTTTTAAAGCTTTGTCATGAAAACGGAGGTAAATAAACATGAAGAATAAAAGAAAACTACTTATAGCTACAGTCCTAATATTAGCACTTATCCTTCTTACTGGCACACTTCTCAATTTGAACAGACTGCGAACTATCCTAAGCCTTAAAATGGTAGACGATTATCCTCTTTATTATGTAAGATATTACGGTAATTACAATCTGGATTATGCACCTGTAGAGGGTTTAGGGCCTCTAGCCACTGCTTCTACTATGACAGATGATAACACTATAATGTGTAGTGGTTTTTTAGCTAAAAATGAAAGCGGTGATCCTCTATTTTGTAGGAACCTAGACTATACTTTACTTAACCACCCCATTTCGGTTCTCTTAACTGATGCACCCAAAAAGAATGCTTCCTTAGCTATGGTGGACCTGTTTTATTTGGGATATAATAAGGGCAACCCTCCTAATAGATCATTGTTAGGTAATAGCATATTATATGCCCCCAGGATAACAATTGACGGAGTTAATGAATATGGACTAGCCGTGGCTTCTCTAACAGTTCCCTATGCCAAGACTCCATTTGACCCAAATAAACCAAGCACAGACGAGGTCGGCATCATGAGGCTTATATTGGATTATGCCACTACTGTTGATGAAGCAGTCGATAAAATGAAGGAATATAATATAGAATTTCATACTGACCCCTTACATTTTATGATAGCAGATGCAAGTGGGGACTCTGTCGTCATAGAATTTATAGAAGGCGAGATAATAGAACATAGAACAGATGAAGCATGGCAGGCATGTACCAACTTTATACTCTCAACAGAAACCGGGAATAAGTATTGTGAGCGTTATATTAAGGCTGTAGAGAGGCTGGAGGAGAATAATGGCATACTATCTGAAGAGGAAGCCATGAAGCTATTGTCAGACGTTACCCAGGATGGTACTATCTGGTCAGTAGTTTATAACTTAAGAAGTGGTGAAACTTATATTGCCATGGGTAGAGATTATGATCATATAATAGAGTTCGATCTTGATATGATAAATGAGTAAAGGAGCAAAATGAACCAGAAGATATTAGAAATTTATAATCTCAAAAAAGGGCCCAGATCCTATATTGACTGCCTCTATGCCTTACTAACATCAGCAGGCCTATTCTATCTTCCAAAATATATGCTATCAGGTATGACCGGTATGGCATTCAAATTTGTAATACATAAAAGGCTTCTTCCTAGCTCTCTTGATCTGTACTATTGGCAAGAGGAAAATTGGCAAGCAGTTAACAGCCTTGGCATTTATAATGAGACCTATAGCGATACACCGATGAATGCTACCTTCCCATTATACCAAAAAAACATGCTACATAAGATTATCTCCTCAATAGACGATGGCAAAGCAGTTATTGGTTGGGAAATTGAAAGGCCTATATTTTGTCTCTATACAGGGTATAATAAGGATGAGGAAATACTTTTCTATCGTAATAGCATTGGTAAGGAAGAGGATGTACTCCTTTTTGATAATTTAGGTCTGATATCTGAAGGTCATTGGTTTGTCCAGATACTAGGGGATTCTATTGAAAAGGATATCCGAGATATCTTTCTTGAATCCCTTGAATGTGCAGTA
Organism: uncultured Herbinix sp.; assembly: GCA_964570535.1. Lineage (GTDB taxonomy): Bacteria > Bacillota > Clostridia > Lachnospirales > Lachnospiraceae > Mobilitalea. The sequence continues at coordinate 10,429 of CAZMYP010000063.1, read as the reverse complement.
AGGGAATGGAATACAGAATATAAGATTAACCCTAATTACGGTTCTGGCAAAAGAGCTTACCAAAATCTGTTGGATGCTTTTCAAAGCAAAGACTTCAATATTGGAGGAGCCTATTATATTCTCGAACCATATATCGACATCAAATCTGAAATAAGCTCTTATATGGATGAGGTCATAAAGGAACTACCTGGGTTAGCAGATGTGTCCTCTTTATATCATAAGCTGGCAGCGACCCTCCTACCACTAAAACAAATAAAGCTAACCGGAAATTATAACGATGACCTAAATTGTATCCCAGAGGTCGCTAAAGCCTTCTGGGATGCAATGATAATCGAAGATAAAGCTATAAAAGAATTGGAAAAATATCTTATGAACTATATAAATAATAGGAGCTTTAATCCTTCTAGATTAAGGGATATACATTAATTCCTTTTCATCAATTTTTAAGAAGGTTAGCGGATACTGTATCTACCAATTACAGGCCGGCTAAAGGAGCTCTTATATCCTGGTGTTCCTGTTCTACTTTCTTATCATAATTCACCTACTCGAAAGACCAAATATGAGCTAAGAATGATTAAACTATATAATGATATGTACTTTAAAAGTCCAAAAACTTTCTCCCCTAGCTTCAAATAGACAGAACCAAAACGTGTTACCTGTTATATTATTACATAGACTCGAACAAAAATCCATATAATGTTTAAATGTATTGTAGGGTATGTGCATTATTTACACATACCCTACAATAATTATTGCTGATTTTAAAATTATGTTTATTAGTGCAGGACTAAAGCATACTAATGGCAAATATGTACGTAGTATCATGATAGATACCCCTCTATTTAATAGCCTTAATATCTATAGCTGCAAAATCATAAAGCACTATTTATTTCACCTGATTAATCTCATATCCCATATCCTCCAGGATATCAATAACAGAGTATTCGCTAATATAATGGGCCGACCCTACAACTATAAAGTATGTGCTACTTCCTTCTGCTTTTAGATAAGCATCAATCTTTTCTGCCATACCTTTATCCCTTTGAGTTAGCATCTTGTCGATATACTCATCCATAAGTAGTAAGGCTTCCTTATCCTCCTCATCCATAGAAGGAACCTCGGTGGCAAACAACATAGGGGCTATATCCGACATAAATCCCTCTACATCACCTTTGTGCCAATAATCCAACAACATATTAATTAATTCATCACCGCCTATATCTTCTCCCTGATTCATACTAATAATTCCATCTAATGTTTCTGATAATAACCACTCTATCAGCTCATCTGAAAAGCTATCAAGCATTTGAATTTGATTTTCAAAGCTCTCAAGTTCAACTATTGGTTTACCAGATAGATAAGCATCAATTAGAAACTTTCTATCAATACCTAGGGTCTGTGCTAAGGCAACTTCCTCAGCGGTGCCTGATGATGTAGTAATAAAAGTGGAAAAAGTACTGTACAGATACCAGGGCTTCATCATGGCAATTATCTCTTCTGTTATACCAAAGTTAGCACCTACCATAACCGCTATTTGATAGGTTTCCTCTGATACATGATCCTTTAGAGAAGTACCATCCGTGTAGATTCCATACTGCATGTACAAGGTATTTACATCTTCTTGTATATTTACAATATCTATTTCTACACCGAGTATGTTCGATTCTTCAAAAGCTTCTCCTATATTATTACCAAAAGGATATATATCATAATTAGCCAAATGAACAGAACCTAACAAGTATACAGTATTCTCCCCCGATTCAATCTCCCATAAAAAGCCCTTACTGGCGGCATCTAGAGCATCATATACATGTGTAATAAGTCTAGTTGCGATAACACACGCCTGCTCAATAGAACATACATCCTTTAAGGACAGCTCTCCATTATCACCTGTGTATATGCCATATTCCTCCATATACTCTAAGGCGTTACCATTGTCGGTAATACCAACATTTCCACTAAATTCATAGTCTGAGATTAATAAATATAGAAATTCTAATACCTCTTCTACTTTCATATTACTCTTTAATTTATATCTTTGCTCATAATAATCAATTACACAATCTGTATCTAGAAATTTACAACGTATACCAGCTAACAATACCCGAAGCTGTCCGTGAGTAATCGGTGCTTGCATATTCTTTGTATACCAGCTCATAGGATATATGTTATATGTGTCACCTACGATTAGATCCTCCATTGCCCATTGACTAAAGGTTGGTTGAGCCACAAGCTCTTCCTGTGCTAGTGCGGTGCTGCTGGAGAACACAGTTAAAATCAATGTCATTACCAAAAACAGCGAAATAATACGTTTCTTCATTAATAAATCCTCCTCTTATTTGAATAATAAATACATATATAAATACATGATTAGATCATGCTATGTAAACTTAAGGTTTGTCCTCAAGTAGATTGTCATGCTCAATTATGTATAGAACATCACCCTCGTTCACCAATGAACCATCATTAATGAATACTCATCTAATGTGCCGCTCTAGGTATTAAGAACCGTTGCTACCTGGCTATTCGGCGGTAATACTCCTTCTGATTTTACAACTATATCTATCCTGCCGAAATATGACCATATAAGTGCAACTGCTATTATACCTAGGAAGGTATATATAAATATAGCAAGCATCGGATTTGCCTTGGATTCGTATACCTCGCAGCTGTCAGACATTTCGTTGATATTTATTAGTATTGGTTTCATCTTGTGTTTCTCCTAGAGTTTTTCTCATAGATTTTAAGAATTTATTCCTATATATATTTCAATAACTGGTTTGCTCTCTTGTTTAGTTTTTACTAAATAAGCAAAAGTTTTAGTAGTTGTAATCAAGCATTCCTTAGAACTATCTGTATAATCATTATAACTCCTTATAATTTCTTGAATTACTCTCAGAAATTCATTTGCTGAGAATTTACCCGAACGACCTATACGTTTCATATATTCACCCTGATAATTTTTATTCGAACTCCTAATTCATATTATTACATATCCTTGTATGCTTTAACATGTCGTATTTGGAAAACTTTTGTATAAAGTAAAAATAAAACACTTTTAACCCCTTGACTTTACCATCCGTTGAAAGCTTACCTGATTGACTTACTACAATCATTCCTAATTCTACTTTCTGATAAAAATTAAGCTGTGTATCGTATTAAAGCATTTGATCAATAGTCATATATCCTATATCAAAATTAATACCCTTTTTATAATCAGATATATCCTGCCCAATATAGTAGTCAGGTACTGTCCAATCATACACAATACCCAATTATTAGAATCTCAGATGCTGAGTCTCAAAACACAGCCAAGCAGGACACCCTAATGTAAGAACTACAAGTATTTTAGGTGTACACCGATAAATGTCTGGAAAAGGTAAGAATCTTACTTATATAAGTAAGATTCTTATCCATAGATACAAGTGCATCACAGGGAGTTTTTATACTATTAATAACACCGATGAATACCTAAGGTAATATATTACCAGCCGCACGATAAATATCATACCATTCTTTACGTGTCAAATAGATCTCTGCTGCCTTAATACAATCTTTTAAGCGCTCAATGTTCATGGTTCCAGTTACAGGTTGCATATTTGCGGGATGGCGAAGTATCCACGCCAATGCAATAGTGGTGTTGGCTACTCCATAATTACTAGCAATTTCATTTATTGTAGCGTTTAGCTCTGGGAATTTATCATTATCCAAGAAAACACCTTCAAAGAAGCCATATTGGAAAGGTGACCACGGTTGTATAGTTATATCCTTCAATCGGCAGAAATCTAATACACTGCCATCACGATTGATGGCGGCCTCATCCTGCATATTTACATGGATACCTGCGGAAATCATAGAGGTGTTGGTAATACTCAACTGCAACTGGTTTGCAACAATTGGTTGATTCAAAGATTTTTGAAGTAGTTGAATCTGCATGGGGTTCTGATTGGATACACCAAAGTTACGAACCTTCCCACTGGTAAAAAGCTTATCAAATGCCTCTGCAACCTCCTCCGGTTCAACCAAAGCATCCGGACGGTGAAGGAGTAATAGATCCAAATAATCAGTCTTTAACCGTTTCAATATACCATCCACTGAATTTAAAATATGTTCTTGGGAGAAGTCAAACATCCCCTCCCTAATTCCACATTTGGATTGTAGGATTATATTTTCCCGTACTGTACTGTTCATGTGTATAGCTTCAGCAAATACTTCCTCACATGTTCCTCCGCCATAGATATCAGCATGATCGAAGAAATTAGCATCTTCCTCTAAAGCTGTCTGAATAAAGCGCTCAGCATCCTGCTTACTTAATCCATTTATACGCATACAACCAATCGCAATAACTGGTACCTGCAATTCTGATTGACCCAATTTAATATGTCTCATATTATTCTTCCTCCTTGATAGTGTAATGTTTTTAGTCTATGTGAAAATTAATTAAAATTCTCTGATATAATATCAGAATATGTTGCCATATTCTTTTTTAGCCAAATAACAGCATATGGACAGGTCGCAGTAGCCTTAAGACCTTTTTGCCTAAAATATTCAACTGCTAACTTTAACATGTCTCCTGCTATCCCCTGTCCTCTTAATGATGGATTAACATAAGTATGATTGATATCTACTTCATTATCTCCTATAAAGACAAAGGTTACTTCAGCCATTAGTTCATTTTCATCGTTAATACTGTATATACGTTCATTCTCATAATTCCATTTCATAATTATTACCTCACTTTCTAAGTTATATGAATAAATCAGTAATAGATTATACTTTTTAAAAGTTGACCATTTGCTTACTCTAAACTATAATTAATATTAAAATCAGTAATGTAAAATAACGAAAGAGGTGTATAGAAAAATGAAAAAATATTTATTTTATGGTATGACAGGTCAGAAAATGTGTTTTGTTCATGTTCTACTTAATGCCCTTGATCTTAAGGCTGCTGGTAATGAGGTTAAAATCATCTTCGAAGGTGAGTCTGTTAAGCTACCACCAGTTTTAGATAAGGAAGCAAATCTCCATTATCAAAACGCCTTAAGGATGGGACTAATTGCAGGTGTATGTCTTGCATGCTCTATCGTTATGGGTGTTAAGGATGATATTGAGCGCTTGAATCTACCCCTACTTAATGATATGAACGGACATGCTGGCATGCGTCCCTATATTGAAGACGGTTATGAGGTCTTTGTTTTTTAGTTCACCTTTTCTTAACGCTTACTTTGTATGATCTATAACACATCTTAATATTCTAACCCATGTCCTACCTCAAATAACAGCTGAGCCTTTTCCTTACCTATATCCTCCACACATTTGTAATAGGGTATGGATAGTTTTCCGGTAAAGGGCATATCCCTGAAATTACAGAAGCAACCCCATCCCCTTCTGATTTCATTATGAAGGAAACACACCATACTTGTAAATAGTAAAAGCATTTATTATTCACTATTTTCCTACCTTGACTAGTCATCCTAGCAACAATTTGGTACAATATCTATATATGCATTTGAATTTTTTATTTGAAAATTCATAACATAATATTAAATAACATACAAGGAGAATGTTCTTATGAAAGTTCTAATAGCTATAGATTCATTTAAGGGAAGTCTATCCTCATTAGAGGCTGGTATGGCAATAAAGGAGGGCATCCTTAAAGCTTGCGAGGCTGAAGTTATAATAAAGCCCTTAGCAGACGGTGGAGAAGGAACTGTTGATTCACTGCTTTCTGGTATGGGTGGAAGAGAAGTAAAAATAGATGTTACTGGACCCCTAGGAGAGAGGACAACATCCTCCTATGGTATATTAAGAGATGGAAAAACTGCTATTATAGAGATGGCCCAAGCCGCAGGAATTAATCTCATCCCTAAGGATAGGTTAAATCCTCTATATACTACTACCTTTGGTGTGGGCGAAATGATAAAAGATGCTATACTTAGAGGCTGTCGCAATTTCATTGTTGGAATTGGGGGAAGTGCCACCAATGATGGTGGAATTGGTATGTTAAATGCCCTGGGTTTTGAATTCCTTGATATAGATGGAAGCCCCGTAAAACCTGTGGGAGAAAGTTTATTAAGAATAGCAAGTCTGCAGACAGATAAAGCATTAGAGACGCTCTCCCAGTGTAGCTTTAGAATTGCTTGTGATGTAACTAGTCCTCTTTATGGACCAAAGGGGGCCGCCTATGTCTTTGGGCCTCAAAAGGGTGCAACTCCAGAGATAGTTGAGTTTCTTGATAAGGGTCTTCGTAATTACTCTGATGTGGTAAAGGGAGCTACTGGAAAGGATACTTCTTTGGTACCAGGTACAGGTGCGGCAGGAGGTCTTGGATATGCCTTTATAACCTTCCTTAATGGAGAGTTAGAATCAGGCATTGATATTATTCTTGACGAGATACGATTAGAGGATGATATTAGAAATTGTGATATAGTCATTACCGGAGAAGGTAAGTTGGATTATCAGACGGCCATGGGCAAGGCTCCTATAGGAGTAGCACGGCTTGCTAAGAAGTATAATAAGAAGGTATTAGCCTTTGCAGGTGCTGTAACTGAGGACGCTAATAAATGTAATGGGGCAGGCATAGACGCCTACTTTTCTATACAACGGACCCCCATCTCAGTATCAAAGGCTATGGAATATGAAACAGCCAGGGCTAATTTGATTTCTACAGTGGAGCAAGTATTTAGGCTAATCAGTATACAATAAATAACTCAAATAATATATACTGGAAGGGTGCTAATCAGTAGTTGATTAGCACCCTTCCTTACGTGTCAATTTATATATTTTAATATTTCGTATCATATGGCCAAGGCTGTCCGCCTGCAATACAACCACCGTCTACCCTATACTCGCAGCCTGTAATATATTCTGATGCATTGGATGCAAGTAGAAGACATACACCTACGATATCCTCAGGATATCCGGGGCGATTCATGGCAATACGGTCAAGCAGATACTTTGACCTTTCAGGATGTTCCCAGGTAACCGTTGTTAGTGCTGTCTTAATGTGTCCTGGGCTAATTGCATTTGATCTAATATTGAATTTGGCCCATTCTACTGCCTGAGCTTTAGTTAAGGCTACCATTCCGCTCTTGGTCGCTGCATAGACAGAACATCCACCAAGTACCCAGCCTGTATTATGAGAAGCTATATTAATAATACTTCCACTATTTTGCTTCATCATATAATGTCCAACAGCTTGAGATACAAAAAAAGCACCCTTTAGGTTAATATCCATAATACGGTCATAGGTGTCCTCTTCTACGTCTAGGACTCCTTCTCTCCTATTGATTCCAGCACAATTTACAAGTACATCAATCCGGCCATATTTTTCTCCAACATCCTTAACACAGGAGCTTATATTTTCCATGTCCATTACATTCAAAAGATGGGTAGAAGCTTTACCTCCAACTGCATCGATTTTGCTCTTTAGTTCATCCAATTTATGCTGATCTATATCACAAAGTGCAACAGTCGCTCCGGCTCTGGCTAAGCCCATACACAATTCGCTTCCGATTCCTCCCGTTGCTCCTGTGAATAAAGCAATCTTACCTTCTAGAGAAAATATTTGCTCTAAATATGTTTTTTCTGACATCTTCAGGTCTCCTTTTATGTCTTTTATTTACGGATTTCGGTTCCTGTTAATTTCTCATAATACATAGCAATGCCACTATGGTCACATTGGCCATGACCGTCAGCATGAAGATTTTGAAGTATTTCCATAACAGCAGCTGTTAATGGTAATGGCGCTCCAACAGAATGTCCCGTATCCAGTGCATTATTCAAATCCTTAATGTGGAGATCAATCTTAAAGCCAGGCTTAAAATTACCCTCTGTAATCATAGGAATCTTGGCATTCATAACTGTGGATCCTGCAAGACCACCCTTTATGGCATCAAACACTTTTATAGGATCTACACCAGCCTTTGTGCTAAGCATAAAGGCCTCTGATACTGCCGCAATATTCAAAGCTACTATTACCTGATTGGCAAGTTTAGTTGTATTACCTGCTCCTATCTCTCCACAATGGACTGCACTAGCACCCATTTCAAGGAGTATATCATATACCTGATCAAATACTGCTTTCTCACCCCCGACCATGATGGACAGGGTTCCGTCTATGGCTTTTGGTTCACCACCGGATACTGGTGCATCTAGCATTTTAAGACCCTTAGCTGAGCAAGCCTTCTCGACCTCCTGAGATACTTCAGGTGCTATTGAGCTCATATCAATAAGTATACTGCCTTGGGTTGCTCCCTCAAGTACACCGTCTTCTCCCATAACAACTGTTTTCACATGGGGACTGTTAGGCAACATTGTAATAATTAGCTTGCATTCCTTACTTAGCTCCTTTGAGGAGGATGCTGCTATTGCCCCAGCAGCAACTACATCCTCTACATTTTCCTTAATAATATCAAACACAACGAGCTCATGTCCGGCTCTAATAAGATTTTTTGCCATGGGCTTTCCCATAATACCTAGTCCTATAAATCCAATCTTCATAGTGTTCCTCCATTTCTTAAATAATTATCGCTTTGCTAATGAAATTATGACAGCCTAATAAGCAGACATTTTTTCTATAGCTTTTTTGACCCCATTCTTATTAAGTCCATAATAGTCCATAAGCTCTTGATAATTATGAGCACTGACACCAAAGGTATCCTCTATTCCTACATATTCAATCGGTAAACGCTCCTTACATAGGACTTCTGAAATTGCACTGCCAAGTCCACCGACTATGTTGTGTTCCTCTGCGGTAACAACTGCTTTGCAGCCCTTAACCATATTAATAATAGCTTCCTTATTCATAGGCTTAATTGTGCTAACATTGATAACCTTAACAGAAATCTTGTCACTTAGTTCTTCTGCTGCTTCCAAAGCCTTACCAACCATAACTCCTGTGGCAAATACAACTATCTCATTGCCATTTTTCATAACATTTGGCATTCCTATTTCAAATTCCTTATTTTCATCGGTAACATTTTCATAATCATTTCTGTTGAGCCTAATATAACAAGGTCCATTCATCTTAACCATTGCCTTAACTGCCTGTACAGTTTCATTTGCATCTGCAGGGCAGATAACTGTCATATTGGGAAGGGCTCTCATTATAGCCAAGTCCTCTATTGCTTGATGTGTTGCTCCATCACCAAAGTCTGACAGACCTGAGGATGAGCCACAAATCTTTACATTGATTTTTCCAAGAGCTATTGACTGACGTATTTGATCATAAGCCCGACCTCCTGCAAATACTGCAAAGGAATTCGTGAATGGAATCTTACCTGTCTGTGCCAAGCCAGCCGCCACTGATGTCATATTTGCCTCTGCTATGCCCATCTCAAAATGTCGGTCAGGATATGAGGCCTCAAACATTTTTCCCATGGTTGAGCCACCAAGATCCGCATCAAGAACAACGATTTTGTCGTTATCCTTTCCCAAACTTACTAAGGTCTCACCATATGCTATTCTTTGGTTTTTATATGTCATTTTTCATCCTCCCGATTATGATAGTTCTTTTAGTGCTTGTGCATAAGTTTCTTCTGTTAACATCCCATTATGGTAACTTACAACATTCTCAGCAAAGCTTACACCCTTGCCTTTTACCGTGTTTGCTACAATTACTGTAGGTTTACCCTTTATTTCATCTGCCTTATCTAGTGCTGTAAGAATTTCTTCCATGTTATGTCCATCTATCTCTATAACATTCCAGCCAAAGGCCTCCCATTTTGGAATTAATGGTAGACTGTCGAATCTTTCCTTGATTAATCCGTTAGCCTGAAGCTTGTTATGATCAACAATTGCAACTAGATTATCTGCTTTAAAGGCACTAGCAGCCATGGCGGCTTCCCATATTTGACCCTCTGCCAGTTCACCATCACCAACAAGAACATAGACCTTTCTATCAATATTATCAAGCCTCATACCAAGAGCCATGCCAAGTCCTATTGATAAGCCCTGTCCTAAAGATCCTGTACCTGCCTCTATACCAGGTGTTTTTAGGACATCAGGATGCCCCTGAAGATGAAATCCTAATTTCTTGGTATTATTTAAATCCTCCACTGGAAAATATCCGGCCTCAGCCAAGGCAGCATACTGTAAAATTGCCACATGTCCTTTGCTTAATAGAAATCTGTCCCTATCAATCATTTTAGGTTCCTTGGGATTATGTTTCATCTTATGAAAATATAAGGCCGCTACTATATCCGAAGCAGAATTTGAACCTCCGATATGTCCGGCAACTCCTACTCCAATGCTGATTACTACATCCTTGCGAAGCTTTTTTGCCATCTGGTTCAAGTTTTCCATCAATTCACTGCTGTAACTCATATAAGTCCTCCTTTAGAATTTATCGTTTCTTACTTTTTATTTATTTAATAATTAGTCTTTAATTAATAATTTAATACAGTACAGTACTTACTATACTTACTAT
>CAZMYP010000062.1:9816-13305 GCA_964570535.1 uncultured Herbinix sp. | reverse complement strand
GGGTTCAAGTTTTGCATTTATGGTTGGGATAATTGCAGTAATTGGTGATTCAAGAATTGGAAAAGATCCGAATTTTCTATCTAAACTGGCAGCAGTTAAAGGTGGATTAATCATTGCTGGACTTATCTACGTATTATTTGCTATCCTTATAAAAATGGTTGGTTATGAGAAAGTTAATAAGTTATTACCTCCTATCGTAACGGGACCTATAATAATTGTAATTGGCTTAAGGCTAAGTAGTACAGCTATTAATAGTGCGTTTTATTTAAAAAATGAGTTAGATGAAAGCTTCTTTAGCTGGAAAGCTGTTTTGGTAACTGTTATCGTACTTGCTACATGTATTGGTATATCTGTATTTGCAAAGGGTATATATAATCTTATGCCAATATTGTTTGCTATAGTAATTGGTTTTATAGCATGTATACCTCTTGGCCTTGTAAACTTGGAGCCAGTTAGAAATGCAGAGTTTTTTTCTTTTATGGATTCGAATATTAGATCACAGTTATTTTTACTACCTTCGTTTGAACTGGATGCTATACTAGCTATAGCCCCAATAGCTTTAGTAACTTTAATAGAACATGTGGGAGACATAACTACTAATAGTGCTGTATGTGGTGAGAACTTTATGAAAGATCCTGGTGTACATAGGACTATCATGGGTGATGGTATTGCAACAGCATGGGCAGGACTGCTTGGAGGACCAGCTAATACAACTTATAGCGAGAACACAGGTGTACTCGCTGTAACTAAGAACTATGATCCCGCTGTTATACGTATTGCTGCTTTAATAGCAATAGTATTAGGTGTAATTGGAAAGTTTGGTGGGCTTGTTACCAGTATTCCTTCCCCAGTTACTGGAGGAATAAGTATTGTTTTGTACGGAATGATTTCTTCTGTTGGTGTACGTATCCTAGTTAACTCAAGACTTAACTTTGGTAATAGCAGAAATCTTATGATTGCAGCAATTATATTCGTACTAGGAATCGGTTGTGATAGTATACCTATTACAGAGACAGTAAAAGTATCCGGATTAGCACTTGCTGCAGTTGCAGGAATTATCTTAGCCTTTGTTCTTCCTATAGGTAAGGACAATGTTTTGGAAAAAGAAGAGAATTTACAATAAAACCACATTATAATATATTAAATAGATAAACCATCTCACAAACACCTTGTGCTATAAATACATGGGTTGTGGGGTGGTTTTTATATGAATTACTTGGCACTCCTTTACAGCTATGATATAATCTGCTTATTAATTGCAAAAACGTAACATTAATAATTTGATATTCATTGTAGGCAGACCATGTTTTAAATATGACTTGATTAAGGAGGACCAAAATATGAAGAATATTGATAAGCTTTTGACAACCCTTATGGGCTTTACCTCTACGATAAATCGTTATCCAATAACTATACTAATGTTTTTATTTGCAGCAATAATTACATCCCTCAATATAAGTACAAGGGATTTTAATAATTATCCTGAGTTGTTACTGTCTTTTATATTAGGAGCAGCAGCTTTTATGGTACTGCAGATGGTGTTCGAACATTTTTATCAAAGGAGAATGATAAGGTGGATATTTTGTGGATTGGCAGTGCTTGGAGCAATATTGTATTACGTGCTTGTAACGGCAGTAATAGATGATTTTAATACTGAAGATATGATAAAAACAATGGTATTCTTGTTTATTCTGTTTATTGCATTTATATGGGTACCTTCCATTAAAGCTGAGATTGGATGGAACAAGAGTTTTATGGCAGTATTTAAGGGGTTTTTTACAGTGGTGTTATACTCAGGTATTTTGTTTTTGGGTATTGCTTTGATACTAATGGCTATTGATACACTAATTGTTAATGTTGACAGTGATGCGTATTCTCATGTTGGAAATGTTATTATATTTATATATGCGCCAATACATTTTCTGTCATTAATTCCTATATATCCTGCATATTCTCGCAATTTGGAATCAGAAAAACCTGTTAACCAAGATGATCTGAAAAAGGACTTAGAACCTTCAAAGTTCTTGGAAGGCTTAGTATCCTATATTATAATTCCCCTTACAGTTATTTTTACAGTTATTTTATTAATATATATCCTTATGAATATAACAGGTGATTTTTGGAAGGATAACCAGATGGAGCCATTGTTGGTGACATACTCTATTATAGTAATTATTGTGTATCTCTTGGCTTCAGTATTAAATAGCAAGATCGCCTTGTATTTTAGGCTGATTTTCCCCAAGGTTCTAATCCCAGTTGTCTTGTTCCAGACAATTTCATCTATATTAAAGTTAGCAGAAGTGGGGGTTACCAGCGGAAGGTATTATGTGATATTGTTTGGTATATTTGCGACTATATCTGCTATTATATTTAGCATCAGACCTAATCATAAAAACAATGTAGTAGCACTAATATTAATGATACTTTCATTGATTTCTATTATTCCACCCGTGGATGCATTTTCAGTCAGTAAGCGTAACCAGATAAACCGCCTGACCAATATTCTTATCAAAAACGATATGTTGAAAAATGATAAGCTTGTACCAGGTGAGGACATTAGTGAAAAGGACCAAGATATTATTACAGACTCAGTAAATTATCTTACTAGCATGAAATATGCAAAGGATATTAGCTGGCTTAGGTCTTATAGTGAGAGCTATGATTTTTATAATACCTTTGGCTTTCAAAATCATGGTTATTATCCTTCAAGAGAAACCCGCTATTATAATCTTTACTTACCAATCAATACAGTAATTGATGTTTCAGGATATGATTTATTAGTAGAGGCTACATTTTATGATGAGAATGAAGGCTCTATCCCAATAACATCTCAATGGGGTGAAAAGGGTTACCGTCTTATTTATAAGAATACAGACAAAATGGGTGATCTAATTTTACAGGATGGGCAAGGAGAGGAGTTAATTAGGTATTCATTAGATAATATTTATGAAAGATTTATGAAAAGAAAAGAAATTCAGGGAGAATTATCTTTGAATGAAGCTAGCTTTATAATTGAAAATGATAAGTCGATACTTCATATTATTACAAAAGACATATCCTTTTCAATATGGGAGGATAGCCAAGAACCTGATGAATTAGCCTTTATGAAAAACAATAAGTTATATATTATGATTAAGATTAAATAAGCTTGGATCTAACAAAAAGATAAGTAAATAGTATAATCCTTGATTGTGAAGGAGGGGGAAGTATATTGAAGGTATCTACAAAGGGCAGATATGGCCTACGAGCTATGATTGATTTAGCTCTTTATTCAAATAATGAATTGGTATCACTAGCAAGCATAGCTGAGAGACAGGATATTTCTAAAAGCTATCTGGAGCAGGTCTTTTCCGTTCTGCGAAAGGCGGGAATTGTTAAGAGTATAAAAGGAGCACAGGGAGGCTATTCACTATCGTCAGAGCCTGAAAATATAACAGTAGGTATGATCCTTCGTGCCCTAGAGGGAGATTTATCCGTTGTACCCATGGA
>CAZMYP010000062.1:0-9806 GCA_964570535.1 uncultured Herbinix sp. | reverse complement strand
TATGGGGCAAGATAGATGAAAAGGTGTTTTCATTAGTTGATGGGCTTACCTTAAAGGATCTCGTGGATGATTATTTGAAGAAAGACCCTGCTCCTATGTACTATATTTAACAGTTATAAGATAAATACTAATTAAAAGACAATTATTTAATTGTTTTGTAACACTTACTTAAATAAAAAGAAATAAATTTGACCTATAAATTAACCTATATACGAGAGGAAAGTGGGCCCTAGGACATTAGGGCTCCATTTTTATGTAAAAGCGTTTAAACACTGTAGATAAAGGCATTAAGCAAATTATATAAGGAGTTATATGCTAGTTTATCAGTAATATTATAGGGTTATATCTAAGAAATTATACTTGAGAAATGCCTATTATTAGGAGTGAAGCCATTATTTAACGCTTGAAGATGATGTTCTACTATGGTAGTCTAAAGGAGCAGCAAGACAGACACCATATAGGAGGTAGAAGGAATGAAGAGAATAATCGTAACTTTATGTTCACTAGCACTGTCACTTGCAGGTACATTCAGCGTTAATCAGCTTGCACCTAATGATAAAGTAATCATAGATAATAAGGCAGGACAGGTTTATGTGGAGAAGAATACCGAAGTAGTAGAGGATAAATCGGATATACCTGTAGCCCCTGAAAAGAAGGAGAAAAACTCAGAGCAGAAATATACGGAAGAAAAAAATACAGAAGAAAAGATAAATAAACAAAAAGAAAATAAACAGAAAGAAAATAAACAAAAAGACAGAGATAGTGAAGATGGTCATAAAGATATAGAATCAGAAGATGAAAAGGATACAAAACAAGCAAAACAAGCAAAACAAGCAAAACAAGAGAAACAAGAGAAACAAGAGAAACAAGTGAAACAAGTGAAACAAGTGAAACAAGTGAAACAAGTGAAACAAGTGAAAGAACTTATGAAAATAGTTAATAATATAAAACCAGCACCAACCAAACAAACACCAACGAAACCAGCTCCTACACCGACACCAGCACCAGCCAAACCGTCTCCTACACCAACACCAACGACCCCTTCCAATAATGACAAAGATTTTGCAAGTGAGGTTTTAAGATTAGTTAATGTAGAACGTTCAAAGGCAGGACTATCTAAACTCACAACAAATTCAACCTTGAAGGCAGCAGCTGATAAACGTGCCAAGGAAACAGAGATATCCTTTTCTCATACAAGGCCAAACGGAACCAAGTTTTCAACTGTGTTCCAGGAATACAATATCTCATATAGGACATCAGGGGAAAACATTGCTTATGGTCAACGTTCTCCTCAGGAGGTAGTAACTGGATGGATGAATTCACCAGGACACAGAGCCAATATCCTTAATGGTAGCTTTAATAAAATTGGTATAGGTGTATATCAGTCAAAAGGGGTTATATACTGGTCTCAACTGTTTACTAACTAGAGATAATTTATTATGATAATATAATTTATAAAATAATATGAGGCTTTTGCAAATAACGATATTGCAAAAGCCTCATTGCTTATGTACAAATAATACTTATACAGGATCTGTGCTATAGAGGCGATAATAGCTTTGTGGAAATCTGCAGACTGGACAGATTTCAGGAGCGCAGAGACCATTCATTATATTACCACATTGGGTACATATCCATAGATCTGGCTCTGGTTTACAGAAGACCTCGCCCCGAACAACGTCACTATAATAAGTTTCTAGCTGAAGCACATGATTTAGGTCAATATTGGCAACCCCATTAAATAAAGCACTAATTTCAAAATAGCCCTCTTCAATGGCAATGCGAGAGTACTCACGATAGAGCACATTTCCCTTATTGGCTTCTTGTTGAGAAGAAATATTAAGGGTTTCTACAGTGTTTGGAAGATTTCCATTACTCATTTGTCTCAACCAAATTCTTGCATGTTCTTTATTATTTCTTTGAAATATATCATAAACATCACCTATTTGGCGGTAGCCTTCTTGTCTAGATATATCGCCATATATGGAATACAAGGTGCTTTGCATAAGTTCCATTTCGTAAGCATTTTGCAGATTGCCATAGGTTCGACTTTGCTGAAAATCCATATCTTCTCCTTCCTGGATAAATTAATTTTTATTAATTGGATATAGGGTAATATTTCTATCCTTCAATTCTAGGGCTAGCAGGATTGCAATCAGGTCTTCTTATAAGCCCCGCAGTACTTCCTAGCTTCCATAGATAATAGCATTCTTCTCTCGCCATATGATCTGCCATCAAAGGAAATAGGCTTCCTAAGATTTGTCCATTTATTCTTTCATCCCGGAGGTATTCTAAGAAATCCTTAAAGGAAGTAATCAGGTTTTCTACTTGCTTATTAAGCCTGCTTAAGGATGGAAAATTGTCAAGCTGAGTCCTTAGATATCCATTCATTATAGTTGATTTCAGTAGAAGGTCAGAAAACTGTAATTCGTAATAATTACATTTTTCAATTAAATCCTTCTCTATTAGGTCTAAATTAGCTGTTACTGATGCAACATGGCCTATGGCATCGGTTAACCATAGTATATGGTAATGAATTGGATGGAATAATACTGGCTTCTCGGCCTTAAGAGAGCGAATAATAACAATATATTCTTCCAGTTCATTTAACATATCATTTATGAAGGAGGAGGTAAGGTGAATTTTAATGTCTGAGGTCAAGGTTAAGGATAGAAGTAGAAGTTTAAATTCTCTTAGCTGAAGTGTAAGCTGGTAGGCCTGTCTGGCTATTATACTTAGCTCTGCTCCGTCATCTGAATTATTCACTTGGGCAAGTAGATTATCAAAACCAATAATAAAATCTTGAGCTCTTTGTAAATATTCTACTTCATTTGGCGCTAAGGAGAAAAATATGAATCTGGCATGGTCCCCCATAATCTGAAGCCAAAACTGGTGTTCCGACAAAGCAGTATCAAATGTAAGGATTTCACTCATATATTACCTTCCTGTAAGTCTTTTCATTTTATGTATATGCAGTGAGGTAGCAAAATAGTGAAAAATAAAAGTTGATATAATCTACATTAATAATTAATCTGTTTACAAAATATGGGTGATGATAGTATAATAGATAAGGAGCGAATGATTGATATGGTTTAAAATGTAAAGTATAGGGAAAGTTAATAAGGAGTAGAATTAAATGAGCGCCACATAGAAAGAAGGAATTAGTATGGTAGTTAAGGTATATAAGCATGCTAGGGAATATTTATCTGATTATGAAGCAGTACTTCTAGAGCAAGAGGCATTAAGCCAACTGGTACTATACGATGCATACCAAATTAATCAGAGACCAGAATTATCAGAGGGTTTATTTGGTGTGGTTAAGGAAGAGGATATAACAATATTGCTTTTTAGTAATATACCATCACATAATTTATCTGTTTATATACAGGATGAAGACCAGGATATTCTTGCTGCAGCCATGCAACTAGCAGATTATATAGCTGAAAAACAGATTTTACCTGAAGGGATTACAGGTAAGAGAGAAGTGTGCGAACCATTTATTGAGCAGTTTAGAAAAAGTGTTAAATGTACCTTTGATGAAAGAATGGCAATGGATATCATGGAAATTAGGCAACTAAATGAAATTAAACCTGCTGAAGGAATGACTAGATTGGCATTACCAAATGAAGTTAAATTTATAACAGAATGGTTTATTCAATTTCAAATTGAAGCCTTGGCCAAGGAGATTGATTACGAGTCAGCTTTGGTTAAGATTAATAGATTAGTTGACAATAATAAGCTATATGTATTTGAAAATAATCAAGAAACTATAGTATCTATGGCAACAGCAACAAGGCGACTTGCCAATGGTGTGGCTATTAGCTATGTATATACTCCAGAAGAGTATAGAGGCCTGGGATATGCCCCTACAAATATATATAATATTAGTAAGAAATATCTAGATGAAGGAAGTGAGTTCTGTACCTTATTTGTTGATAAGAAGAATTTGCTTTCTCAGCGTGCATATGAAAAGGTAGGCTATAACACCCTGGATGATATATATGAATATAAACTACTTCAAGCATAACCTATTGGTATTGCTGAAGAGTTACATATAGATTATTGGCTCGTTTATGATTTATATAAACGGGCTATTGTTATTGAATACTTGATTTTATCAATATAGAAATGTAAAATGAAATTAAATATAAATATATAAAAAACCCATTGAAAAAAGCAGAAGAGGAAAGGAAATCTACATGATGAAGAAAATAAATTGGGGTATTCTTGGTACAGGTAATATTGCAAAAACATTTGCAACGGCATTAGAAGCCACAGAGGATAGTGAAATTATTGCAGTAGGATCCAGAACAGATATCAAGGCTAAGGAATTTGCTGATAGCTTCAATATAAAAAAGGCATATGGAAGCTACGAGGAGCTTGCCATGGATCCAGAGATTGATGTTATATATATAGCAGTTCCTCATACAGAGCATCAGAGCATGGCTAATCTATGCATTAGGAATAAAAAAGCTGTATTATGCGAAAAGCCCTTTTCCATCAATGGGAAAGATACCGAAGTTTTGATTAGGACGGCTAGGGAGCATCGGGTATTCTTGATGGAGGCTATGTGGACGAAATTCCTTCCAGCTACTCAAAGAGTGAAGAAATGGATAGACGAGGGCAGAGTGGGAAGGGTCCTCCATATAAAGGCGGCTTTTGGCTTTTTTGCTGAACATGACCCTGAGAGCAGGTTGTATAATAATGCTCTTGGAGGAGGTGCTCTGCTGGATGTTGGTATTTATCCAATAACCTATACTACATTTCTCCTTGGCAAATCACCTGAAAAGATTATTAGTTGTGCTGTTATAGGCAATACCAATGTAGACGAACAAAATGTAATGGTATTTCAATACGAGGATGGTGTTTTGGCAGACCTAAGCTCGGCTATATCTGCTGAAATAGGAATGGACGCTCTGATAGTTGGTGATAAAGGCTATATTCGGATTGATAAGTTCTGGATGGCTGATTCTGCTAGCTTATATGATAATAATGATAAATGCTTGGATAAATTTGAAGAGCCCTTTAAAGCAAATGGCTATGAGTATGAGGCTGCGGAGGTTAATAGATGTCTTAGGGAAGGACTGCTAGAAAGTCCGAGAAACCCTCTTGAGGATACATTGAATAATATGAAGATAATGGATTGTATTCGTTCCCAATGGGGATTAACCTATCCCCAAGAAAGAGATAATTATTAATTGCTATTTATATAAAAACAATTCACAGTTTTGTCATAGATGTTTGGTAAAATTAGAACAATTATTACTATAATGCTAAAAGTATACAGATCGGAGGTGCCAAATGGAAAGGCTGAAGATTTTAGTTGTGGATGATGAAAGTAGGATGAGAAAGCTTGTTAAGGACTTTTTGCTGCGGAGTAATTATGATGTAATCGAAGCTGAAAATGGTGAGCAAGCACTGGATGTATTTTTTCGGACAAAGGGTATTGCATTGATTATTTTGGATGTTATGATGCCCAGGCTGGATGGATGGCAGGTATGCAGGGAAATAAGACAGCACTCCAATGTACCTATTATTATGTTGACTGCAAAAGGAAATGAAAAAGACGAGTTATTGGGATTTGAACTTGGGGTAGATGAATATATCTCAAAACCATTTAGTCCTAAGATATTGGTGGCAAGAGTAGAGGCAGTGCTTCGAAGGACAAAGGGACTTGATGAAGAGGTTATCTCTATTGGAGGGATATCTCTTGAGAAAGCTGCTCACCAGTTAAAAATTGATGATATTCCAATTGATTTAAGCTACAAGGAGTTTGAACTCTTAACTTATTTTGTTATGAATAAAGGAGTTGCTCTTTCCAGAGAGAAGATTCTTAACAACGTTTGGAACTATGACTACTTTGGTGATGCAAGAACAATAGATACTCATGTAAAGAAGTTAAGAAGTAAGATGGGTGAAAAGGGCAGATATATTAAGACCATTTGGGGTCTTGGATATAAATTTGAGGTGGACTAATGAAATATTCCATACGATATAAGCTTGCAGTATTATTAACTGTTTTAATAGCATTTACTATCTTTATCACATGGTTTATAAACCGCAGATTTTTGGCAGATTACTACCTTCATTCCAAGGTAGAACAAATAGCTGATGTTTTTGAAAGTGTTCAGGATATATATAAAGAAAATCAAGACGAGCTATTTTTATCAGAGGAAGATACCATAGTTATTGAAAGGCTATCTTCTAATAGCAATGTAAACGTTTATGTTCTTATGTCATTTGCTGGGGGGCCTTTATCAAGTTATCCCCACCCTAATGACTTTGGTGAAAGGGAAAAGCAACAGATTCAGCAATTAATTAGAAGCTACATGAGTGATGATACTGAACAAGTAGACAGAACTATTATAGTAGAGAAAGACAATTATAATGTATATAGGTTGTATGATAACCATTTGGATGCCAATTACATAGACTTGATTGGCCTTTTAGGCGATGATAAGCTTGTTTTTTTGAGATCGAACTTTGAAAGTATACAGGAAAGTGTGGCTTTAGCAAATCAATTCCTTGGTTATATAGGATTAGTTGCTGTAATTATTGGAATAGTAGCCGTGCTTATTGTAAGCCGTAGATTTACCAAACCAATACATGAAATGGCTAATATAGCAAAACGGATGTCTGAGATGGATTTTGAAATTAAATATCCGGTCAAGAATAAAGATGAAATTGGGGAATTGGGCGGTAGTATTAATACCCTATCAGATAAGCTTCAGGATACAATATCAGAGCTAAAGCGAGCGAACAATGAACTGCAAAGTGATATTCAGAAAAAGATTAAGATAGATGAGATGAGAAAAGAATTTTTATCTAATGTATCACATGAGCTGAAAACCCCTATATCCTTGATTCAAGGATATGCTGAGGGATTAATAGAAAATGTAAATGACGATGAGGAGAACCGTAACTTTTACTGCGAGGTTATAATTGATGAAGCTAATAAAATGAATCAAATGGTTAAGAGGTTGTTATCCTTAAACGAATTGGAATTTGGTAATAATCAAGTGAATTTTGAGCGGTTTGATATAGTGCAATTGGTTAATTCTGTAATATCATCAACTGAAATTCTCCTAAAGCAGAAGAATGTTATACTGTATTTTAATGAGAAGGAGCCTATATATGTATGGGCGGATGAATACCTTATAGAGCAGGTGGTTTCAAATTATCTTAGTAATGCTCTGAATCATGTAGATGGTTCAAATATAATTGAAATTAAGCTAATTCCGAAGGAAAAGGTATTAAGAATAGCTGTATTTAATACTGGTGATAACATACCTAAGGAGGAGCTTGAAAAGATTTGGACTAAGTTCTATAAGATTGATAAGGCAAGAACCAGAGAATATGGCGGTAATGGTATTGGACTATCTATTGTAAATGCAATTATGAAAACCCACAATAAGGAATGCGGTGTAATAAACCACTCTGCTGGTGTGGAATTTTGGTTTGAGTTAGATATAACATCAATTTAAGATGATTTTATATGGATTATCTTGCTGAATAAAGGAATTAATGCTAAGATATTAGATGTAAAGCAAAGAGTTGCTTTGACTAAAAAGATTTTACAGAATGGAGGCTGGATAGGTGAAAAGGCTATTTGTAATAATTATAAGTATTTCTGTGCTTTTATTGACAGGCTGTATAAAAGAGTATCCATTATCAGAAGTGCAGACTGATGCAGTTGCAGAATATATGGCAGGTCGCTTACTGATGGAGGATAAAAACTATTTGGCATCACTTCTTACCTATGAGGAAATAATTGAGTTTGAGGATAATATACAAGAGGACAATCTAGTACCAAAACCTACTAAAGCTCCTGATGTTGTTAATGATAATGAAGACAATGCTCCTATAAAGGATGTTAATTATACCTTATCAGAGGTTATCGGTGTTCCAAACTTTGATATTCTTTATTCTAGCTACAAATTAGTTGATACCTACCCTGAAGACGAGTCCAATCTGGTCTTTTCGCTAGATCCTAGACCTGGCCACCAATTATTAGTGCTTAATTTTACAATAGAGAATATTACAGATAAAAATGATGTTATTGATCTGAGTTTATCAACAATACAGTATCAGCTTGACATAAACGTGGGAAGTATATACAAACCACAATTAGCCCTGCTAGAAAACAACCTGCAATACATTAACTTAAATTTGAAGGCTGGAGAAAAAATACCAGCTGTACTGATATTTGAAGTAGCTCGAGATATAGATTTATCAGATATAAAGCTTATTATTTCAAAAGATAGCAGATCTGAGATAGTAGAAATCAAATAATTATAAAATGTTTTTAAAGGGGTTAAGCCATGATTTATGTTGAAAGAAAACGGACAAAATTCTTAGGTCTACCATTAAGTTACACAAAGTACACGATATCAGGAGAAAAGTTAACCATAACTTCTGGCTTTTTAAGCGTTACTGAGGATGATGCATTTATGTATAAGATACAGGATGTTCGTCTAACAAGAAGCCCTATGGAACGAATCTTTAAGCTGGGTACCATCACTTGCTATACAGGAGATACAACACACCCGAAGCTTGTATTGGAGCATATCAAGCGAGCAGGCATTATAAAGGACTTTATTATGTACTCCTCAGAGGAAGCAAGAAGTAAGAGAAGAACATTTAGGGCGCTAAAAATTGATGCAGAAAATTTGATGAGCTCAGAGGAAGGAATGTTGCTGTAATTGAATAGGAACATGAGAAAATTACTTATTCTTATATGCTTGTTATTTAGTGGACTTTTTGTTGCTTGTAACCGTAGCCAGGAAGAGCATAATGAAATAAGTGAATTTATTTTTGATTTAGATGAAAGTGAAGCTATGGATAATAATATGATAGAAAATAGTAGTGATGGGTATACTGATATTAAAGTTTTAGAAAATGATAATGACTCTTCTGATAATATAATTTCTGAAAATCAACAAGAAAACTCCTTGAATTCTATAATCGAAGAAGCTATGGACATAGCTATCGATTCCATTGGTGAAATTGAAAATCCTAAAATAGTTGTTAAAAAGAGTAATAGAGCTTTAGAGCTATGGGATGGCGAAGAACTACGGGTAACCTTTCCAATAGGCTTAGGATGGAATCCCATTGGTGATAAACAAAAGGAAGGGGACGGATGTACTCCTGAAGGAACATATTATGTATGTACTAGAAATGAGAAAAGTAGCTTTTACCTTTCATTGGGTGTATCCTATCCAAATAAGGAGGATGCAAAAGAAGCATTAGATAAAGGTTTAATAGATCAAAGTACTTATACTCAGATAAAGGATGCTATTGATAGTAAGGAATCACCTCCATGGTATACGCCTATGGGTGGCGAGATTATGATTCATGGTCGCGGTTCTCACTCTGACTGGACAGCCGGGTGTGTGGCAGTGGAGGATGATATTATGGATGTACTTTGGGATAATTGCCCCATGGGAACTCCTATTATTATAGAGCCCTAGTACTATATAATCCGTGTTACCAAAACCAACTTATAATGGTGTAAATAAATGTTAATGCCATTGTATTAAATTGTATATAAAATTAATGCAATTTCTTGTTGACTTATGAATTTCTACATGTTAATATTAACTTCCACCTAGGGTATGGGGCAGCCACATCAGATATGAAAAAGAAAATTAAAAAACTTTAAAAAGTGGTTGACATAATGTTTTGGGTGTGATAGAATTTGTCCTTGTCGGCACAAAGAACTATTCCGACAAACAAAAGCTTAATAATTGCTTTTGCAAGAACAGAACCTTGATAATTGAACAGTAAAACAACCCTGAAAATTCTAA
>CAZMYP010000061.1:0-13634 GCA_964570535.1 uncultured Herbinix sp. | reverse complement strand
CCCTTAGGAGGGGCCTGTTCTATCCGTTGAACTAGGAAAACATATTCTATTTTCTGTTACTGAAACTGACTTCTTATCTATCGCCTTTTTAACCAAGGTGATAGAATATTCTACCCCTTAGGAGGGGGTTGCTTTATCCCCTAAGCGACGGGAACAAACTAGAAATAGTCTAAATACAACATAGTTATTCTACTATTTCCTCTTATCTAAGTCAAGAACCTTTGTAATAATATATTAAAAGGTTAACCTACCCTGCATCCATATATTTCCTTTAAATCTTCTGCCGGGTAAAGGTTCTCCTAGTAAATCCTTTTTATTAATAGCTAGGCGAAAGGTAATATCGTTACATACTACGTCTAAATCATATATTTCTTCCTTAGTTAAGGAATTGGTGACCACCTTGCTATCTACTATAGTGGCAATAATACTATAATTATCAGACTCTGATCCAAATGGAATAAAACATGTGTCCACGATTGAATATATATCCTCTTTTTTTGCTCTTCTTGATACCATAGCATAGGTATCAATATCATCTATAGTAAGGCTATCAATTGCATCCTGATTACCTTTTTTTGCTTCTGCAATAAGGTTGTTTCTATTTGTTTTTTCTGCACTGAGATTTTTGACTTGAATTTCATCCTTCTCTATGGGAAGTAGAGTCCTTCCTTCTAGTGATAAAGCCGCTAGTGTAATAGGAGTATTCAAATCCATATTTGCATTATGCGTTTTCTTGTCCAAATACTCAGCTACATTTTGCAGATAGAAAATCAAAGATACCCCCAGACGATAATCATCACACATACCAGTATATGCTTCTGTATCTACCCGCTTATTTATAGCCACCTCTTCTCTTACATTTGTATCTGTACCCATTAAAAAGGGATAGTAATTATCTAGGTGGAAGATGTCATTTTGATCATATTCTCCACGAAGAGTAATCCCAAAATCAGAGCCAACCTTCATGGATATCTCGGTAAAGCTATTTTGATGGTTGATTTGAATTGTTTTTCTATGTGAAGCCTTTTCTATAACAAGATTAATTAACTTATTTAACTCTGTTCTATTAACTATATTGCTAAATCCTATTGCTCTTAAATAACTATGCATTTACTCACCTGCTCTCTAAATAAACATACTGATTTATGTCTTATATTTATCATTTTTATATACTACGCATTTACATATCAATTCATGTGCTAATATTTATAACATACTTTATTATAATCTGCAAGAATGATTATATTAATCTTTTGCTAAATGACTATATTAATCCTTTTCTAAATCAATTACTGTGTCCGTAATAAAAAGAGTTAATTCCTTTGTTAAGTCCTTCTCGATCCAATCTGAGGGCCTATTACCATGCTCATCTTGAATTATTCTTATTATTGGTCTAGTAGGAGATTTAGGATTTTGACGAAGCACTATTCCCACTTCGTTTTGGTTTGTAGTTACCAATGCTCCAATGGGATATGCTGCAACTGAAGCAACAAAGACCCTGACTACAGTCAAATCAAATTTTATTCCTCCTTGGCTAATAATAAAGTCGATTGCATCATGAACCTTCATTTTTGGCACAAGGTTACCATATACACTACTATCAAATACATCACAAATGGCAGCAATCCTGCTTCCTATTTTAATCTTATTGTCATTTATACGGAAGGGATATCCACTAGCATCCAGTCTTTCGTGGTGATTTAATATAATGTCTCTCGATGTTTGTGAAAGCCATTCCATTTTTTCAACTGCTGAATAACCATATATAACATGCTTCTTTATTTCCTTTTGCTCTTTTTCCGTACAATTATCAAATATTAAGTTACCATATTCCATTGTTATATATGTAAAGCCTATATCGTGCAGCAGGCATCCTATAGCGATTTCCCTAATCTTTTGATAGGACAGCCTTAATTTAAAGGCCAAAATAACAGACATTGCACAAACATTTAGGGAATGAGAATATGTCCCTTCATTTTTATTTCTGATGCTAGATAAATTATATATTACCTCGGGTTCATTCATAATATCATATATAATTTCATCAGCAATTGTCATAATTTCTTCAAGCTCGCTGTCTGTATGTTGGCTATATTTAGTAAGAAGGTCTCTAACCGTCTCCTGACATTGCTCTTTTATTTGAATTTCAAGACTAGTCTTAAGGGTTACACCCTGCGCTATCTCATCCTCCACATATATATATTCAATATTCAATTCCTTTAGCCGGCTGACATAGTCCTTCTTCACAATTGTACCAGCAGTCATTAACACAGAATCACTGTAATTTAATATATCCTTAGCTAAAAGTTCGTTTCCTTTCACAGAATCAACAGAAATAATCCTCATTTTCTTCCTTCCAAACTAATTAATCTTATTATTACTCCATAAATGTGTTACTTTTTATAGCTTCGTCCAGTGCCTTCTTTTCATCTGCTGATAATTCAAGGAAGGATTCACCTTTGATTATTTCTTTTAAATATGTATAGCAGCCCTCTCTGCTACTATGAACAGAATTTAGAATAAAACCATAGTTGTTTTTGTCAAGAAGGGCAAGTACAAAACTTAGTTTACCTCCCATTTCCATAAAGGCATCATACTTTACAATTCCAACCTTTTGTATGGATAATTGTAAGTTCTCGTTAATTGCATCTAGTTCCTTTTCAATTCTAAAAGTATTTTCTTTTAGATTGTCTATTTCGTCAAATCTATTAAGTATAGTGGATTCTAGGCTTTCGCCTTTGGCTCCATGCATAAATTTGTTATATTTGTTAGTTAGCCTGCTGTTTTTTACTATTAGAATTATTGCAATTATAAGTAATATAATGGTTATTGCTGTTAATCCTAGTATAATATATGTTAAATTCTCATCAATTAGCTCCATCAGGTTCATAATAATCCTCCGTTGTATCTTTATATTTATTATCCTTCTATCCTATTGTTATCTTTCTTCAAAGAACTCAATTATTCGCTCCAAGTCCTCATCTGAATAATATTCGATTTCTATCTTACCTCTATCTTTTTTCTTTCTATTTATGGATACCTTGGTTCCAATAATATTCCTTAATCTTTCTTCTAATGCTTGATATATGAAATCATTCTCATCAGCAGTTGCAGCTTCTTTTACTGATTTGCCTTTAATTAATTGTCTCACCAGCTTTTCTGTATCTCTAACACTTAATTTTTCATCAAAAACCTTGCATGCAGTATCATATTGAAGATTTGTATCATCAAGAGGAATTAATGCCCTAGCATGACCACTAGACAGAATGTCATCTATCAACATCTGCTGTACTCTTTCGTCTAGCTTTAATAATCTTAAGGAATTTGTAATGGCCGCTCTGCTTTTTGAAACTCTTTCTGCCAACTCATCCTGCTTCAAATTATATTCCTTTATTAATCTTTGATAAGCGTAAGCCTCTTCTATGGGGTTTAAATCTTCTCGTTGTATATTCTCTATTAAGGCAATCTCAATAATTTCTTGCGGAGAATAATCCTTTATAACAACAGGTACTTCCTTTAATCCTGCAAGCCTTGAAGCTCTCCATCTTCTTTCGCCTGCTATTATCTCATATAATTTGTCTCTTTTTTGAACTATTATAGGTTGAATAACACCAAACAGTTTTATAGACTCCGCCAATTCTTGAAGTGCATCCTCATCAAACCTTTTTCTCGGTTGAGTCTTGTTCGGTTCTACTTTATTGATTGGTAAAAATGTTTCACGTGAAACATTTTCTTTTTCACTATCTTCATTGTCAGTAATACGTTCTGGGATCATGGTGTCTAATCCTTTTCCTAAACCTCTTTTTGTAGCTGACATATTGTCCTCCCTTGTCGATCAATATTACTTTCTCTTTCTATATTTTATTTCACTAACTTCGTTTTTCTTAAAATGTTCTGCTTCATCATTTTCAATAACTTCACTAGCTAATTGTCGATATCCATCAGCACCTGCTGATTTTGAATCATATAAATTGATTGGAAGTCCATGGCTAGGAGCTTCTGCCAATCGAACATTTCTAGGAATAATTGTTTTATATATATTGTGCTTCAAGTTCTCCTTGACATTTTCAACAACTTGTAAGGAAAGATTTGTTCTAGCATCATACATGGTAAATACAACGCCTTCCATTTCTAGATTAGGATTTAATCTCTTCTTTACTAGATTTATTGTATGCATTAACTGAGTTAAGCCCTCTAATGCATAAAACTCACATTGAATAGGTACAAGTACCGTATCCGCTGTAGTCATTGCATTAACCGTAAGAGTGCTTAATGAAGGAGGGCAGTCAATAATAATGTAATCATAATTGTCCCTAATTTTGTTAATATGACTTCTTAATATGTATTCTCTATCCTTTAGACCTATTAATTCTATTTCAGCACCAGCAAGATTTACATTTGAAGGCAAGATATCAAGGTTTTCAATGTCTGTTGAAATCAAACATTCTTCTAATGTGCATTCACCAATCATCATTTGGTAAATTGTATTCTCTAACTTATTCTTATTAATTCCCAAGCCACTAGTTGTATTTCCCTGAGGATCAATATCAATTGTAAGTACCTTTCTATTTCTTTCAGCAAGACAAGCTGACAAATTAATTGCTGTCGTTGTTTTACCTACTCCACCTTTTTGATTAGCTACTGCAATAATTCTTGCCATGGATGCACCCCTTATAAAACTTCATAATAAACTTATTAGTCACATAAGTAATTATAGCATTATTAGAACTATATATCTATATATAATATGAAGAATAAGTACAAAGTTAATGGCAAAAAAATGAAATGTTTCACGTGAAACATTTCACTATGCATTATCTTAGTATATATCTACAAAATTATTCTTTATTGCATATACTGCGGCCTGCGTTCGGTCTGAAACCTTTATTTTACTAAATATATTTGAGACATGATTCTTAACTGTTTTTTCACTTATACTTAAGGTATATGCTATTTCCTTGTTAAATAACCCTTCAGCTAGTAGCTTTAATACTTCTATCTCTCTTCTGGTCAACTTACCCTCAATAAATCTAAAGCTTGATGACTTATCTTCTAATCGTCTCTTTAGCATTGGAGTCAATTCCGGTTGAATATAAGTATCACCTCTATTTATAGAAAATATAGCCTTCTTTAAAACAGAAGAGTTAGAATCTTTCAAAACATAGCCATCTACACCAAATTCAACAGCTCTTATAAGATATTCAACTTCATTATGAATCGTTAAAATTAATATCTTTACTTTTGATTTCTTTTCTCTTAAATGCTGTAACACTTGTAGTCCATTCATATTTGGCATATTAATATCTAAAAGAAGTACATCTGTCATATCTTCATCTAAGATATCAATACATTCTCTTCCATTGCTAGCTTGTGCACAGACTTTTATATCCCCATCTAATTCAAGTATCTGTTTAATTCCTTCTCTTACCATTGAATGGTCATCTGCGATCATAACATTAATTGATTTATTCATCACTCTTCCCCTTCACTCTTGGTTATAGGTATAGTAATAGTAATTTTTGTACCCACGTTTATCTTTGATTGTATATTCATGGTTCCAGACAACAAATTAACTCGTTCCTTCATAATAGATAGTCCATACCCACAATTGTCATTAGCAATACAATAGGTAAGATCTTTGGTGTCAAAGCCTTTTCCATCATCTTTTATCAATAGTTTAATATTATGTTTGCTATACTTTATATCTATATTAATATTCTCTGCCTCTGCATGCTTAATAGCATTATTACAAGCCTCTTGTATCAGCCTAAAAGCAGATAAATTAATAATCGGTAATAAATTTTCTTTTCCTTCATTATGATTAATTTTTATATTAATATCATGGCACATTGTAAGCTGATGGGTATATCTCTCAACTGTTGAAACTAATCCCAAATCCTCCAAGGACATGGGCTTGAAATCAAAAACAATTTCTCTTATTTCATTAATAATTGATTTTATTGTATTCGAAATTGTACTTAGTTCTAGCCTAGTACGTACAGGATCTATATCAACTAATCTAAAACATAATTCACTCTTATGAATTAGACTCGTTAGACTCTGTATTGTTGAATCATGAAGATCTCTTGCTATTCTCTGTCGATCCTTTTCTTGTATCTCTAATATATTAATATCCATATTATATTGTGGTCTGTTTTTATCATCAATCAAATTATATATATCACCTAAATATAATATTGATGTTTCAAACTTGCTTTGCTTATTATTAATTTCTTCTATCTGTTTTTCTAAAGATTTCAAATCTGTTAAATAATCATCAATATTATAATCTATACTATTAGGGGAAAATATATTAACATTTTTTTCCATGTCCTTGTTAAGTATTTGTACTAAGGTCTTCTTTTCATTTAATGTATTAAAAAGATCCTTTTTCTCTTCTGCAATTATACTTACTTCTTTTTCTTGCTCATCTAGTAGCTCTTTTAAAAATAATTTTAAATTGCTAGGTGAATTTTTCTTCATCTCTTTGCCACTATACATTCTTTATACTTCCCTTCAAATTTAAAAATTATATTTTCATTTTGTATTTGCAACTACTTAATTACTTTTCCATATAAGTTAAATATAAGGGATTTAATGTAACTAGATAAGGGTTTTTTATATTATATTTATATCATATAACATATTTTGCTTTTTTTAAAGTGTAATTTCATATTTAGTCTACATTATTATCGATATTTTTACATTTTCTTGTATAATTATTATTATATTTCATTCTAACAAAACTATTTAATGGCTTTATCTCATTATTAAATTTAAGATCATCTATTGATAAAAATCCAATTGCTTCAAACATTGTAGCTAAGTATATAGGAACCTTAACTTCGATATCAGTAAATGATAAAGACTTTGCCTTTTCCACTAACATCCTAACAACCATATCACCATATTGCTTTCTACGATAGTCTTTTCTTACAGCTATGGATTTTACCTTTGCCTTATTCTCATCAGCAATAAGTATTCCTGTTGCTATGGGACAATTATCGATACCCTCATATACTAAGACATAAAAGAATTGGCTGCCTGATAAAGTATCTATCATTTCCAGATCTTCAGAGTCATTTTCAAAGACTTCCTTAAGAATCATTTTTACCTGGTCAATCTTTTCATCATTCGAATACATTTTGGCATAAATCAATTGAATTCATCCTTCCATCCTTTATATTGGTTCTTTTGATACTTTTCCCGCTGCTCTTGGATATTTATTAGGTGTTTTATTTGCCTTTTCTATAAGAATTAGGGATCTACTTATATCTGAATGTGGTAGGAAAAATTCCTTTGAAGTAATCCTTTTACCTCCAAGAATCTTTATAGCTTTTTCAGCATCCATAAGCTCATCAGTTATCATACCTGACTTATAGGAAATAAACCTTCCTCCTTTTCTTATAAAAGGAATACAGTATTCAGCTAATACCGAAAGCTTAGCAACTGCCCTTGAGGTACAGATATCAAAGGTTTCACGATATAAGGGATCTCTTCCATAATCCTCAGCTCTTCCATGTATTGTCGTAATATTATCTAGTTTTAGCTTTTCAATTACCTCATTCAAGAAAAATATGCGTTTTTTTAATGAATCCATTAGAACTAGGGTTGTATTAGGAAAAGCTATCTTAAGGGGAATTCCAGGAAATCCTGCTCCTGTTCCCAAATCAAGTATTTTATCATTCTCCGGTCTATATAACTTAACTATAGTTAGGCTATCGAGAAAGTGCTTTTTAATTACATCCATATACTCTGTTATTGATGTTAAGTTCATAACTTTATTCTTCTCTACCAACATTTCATAGTAGTCTATAAACTGGTTTATTTGATTATCGTCAAGATTAATTTCTAACTCATCTAATCCCCTTCTGAATTCAACAATCCCCTGGTTTCGATTATAATCCATATACATTATCCCTTCTAGTCCCTTGTAGAAACTATTTAATTAGTTCTTATGGCTTTCCTTAGCATTATGCTGCATTAAATAAACCATTAATACAGATATATCAGCAGGCGATACACCTGATATTCTAGAAGCCTGGCCAATTGATACAGGTCTGAATTTTTCTAGCTTCTGTCTGGCCTCTATTCTTAAACCACTAATTGCATTATAATCTAGGTCTCCAGGAATCTTTTTGTTCTCCATTCTTTTATGTTGTTCTACCTGTCTTTGTTGCCTCTTTATATAGCCATCATATTTAATATTAATATTTACCTGTTCTATAATTTCATTAGATAAGCTTTCTCTCTCTAAATCAACGGTTTTTAGCATATCATAATCTAGTTCTGGCCTTCTAATTAATTCGGCCAGGCTTGTAGCTGTATTAAGAGGAGTACTATTAAGGCTTTCTAATAGTTCTTGAACTTCTTTACTCGCTCCGACTGTTGATTTTTCTAATCGTTTTATCTCTGCCTCGATGGCCTTTTTTTTATTAACTACTCTATGATATTGCTCCTCGTCTATGAGACCCACTCCAAAACCTATATGTGATAATCTTAAATCCGCATTATCCTGTCTTAGAAGTAACCTATATTCCGCTCTAGAGGTCATCATACGATAGGGTTCAATAGTATCCTTTGTAATTAAATCATCTATCAAAACTCCTATATAAGCCTGGGATCGGTCAATTATAACTGGATCCTTTCCCAATAGCTTCATGGCTGCATTAATACCCGCAATTAGTCCTTGGGCTGCTGCTTCTTCATAGCCTGAGCTTCCATTAAACTGACCAGCACTAAATAATCCGGAAATATTTCTAAACTCTAGGCTTGGTTTTAACTGGGCTGGATTTATTAAATCATATTCAATTGCATAAGCATTTCTAACAATATCAGCCTTCTCTAGGCCGGCTACAGACCTATACATTTGTATCTGAACATCTTCGGGAAGTGAACTTGACATACCCGATATATACATTTCATTGGTATAATTTCCCTCTGGCTCTATAAATACTTGATGTCTTTCCTTATCTGCAAACCTAACAACCTTGTCTTCAATAGATGGACAGTATCTGGCACCGGTTCCTGTAATGTTTCCGCTGTATAAAGGTGATCTATTAATATTTGCACGGATTATATCATGGGTTTTAGTATTTGTATAAGTAAGCCAGCAGGAAACCTGATCCTTCTTTATATCTTCAGGTTTGTTGGTAAACGAAAATGGTACTACCTCTTTATCTCCCCTTTGTTCCTCCATCTTACTAAAATCAATAGATCTTTTATCTATTCTTGCAGGTGTACCTGTCTTAAATCGTAACATCTCAATTCCTAAGCTCTTTAAAGAATCCGTAAGATACAGGGCCGCCTGTAAGCCGTTAGGACCTGTCTTATTCTCTGTTTCCCCATAAATGCACCTTGCATTCAGATAGGTTCCCGAACAAATAATTACAGCCTTACAAGGATATACTGCTCCAGAAAATGTCTTAACACCAGTTATAACACTATCCTTAGCAATTATTTCTGTGATTTCAGCCTGCTTTAAAGTCAAGTTAGGAGTATTCTCAATTACCTTTCTCATACTATAGGTGTATTCCTGCTTATCAGCCTGAGCTCTTAAGGAATGAACAGCTGGACCCTTTGATAGATTTAGCATTTTAGACTGTATATAGGTTTTATCAATGTTTTTACCCATTTCACCGCCTAAGGCATCTATTTCTCTAACTAAATGACCCTTTGATGTACCCCCAATATTAGGATTACAGGGCATTAATGCTACACTGTCCATACTAACTGTAAATATTACAGTTTTTAAAGATAATCTTGCGCATGCCAAGGCAGCCTCACATCCTGCATGTCCTGCTCCTATAACTGCAACTTCATATTCATCAAATACATATGACATAATAATTCCATACCCTTTCTATCATGAAAAATTCTGCTACTAATAATAATTTACTTACCCATGCAAAATTCTCTAAATATCATATTAACTAAATCCTCATCCACCTTTTCTCCAAGGATCTTTCCTAATACTTCATAAGCCGTCATAAGATCTATGGAATAGAAGTCCTCAGGCATTTTATTCTTTATACTTTCCTTTACCATAGTAAGAGCCTCTAAAGCCATAGAAAAAGCTTCAATATGTCTTTCATTTGTAATGAAAATATCCTCATTAAATGTAATGTCCCCCTTAAAGAACAATTTTTTTATTAATTGCTCCATTTCATCAATGCCCGTATGCTCTACAAAGGATGTATTTATAATGGGGTGATTTGTTTTTTCTTCCAACTTATTAAGTGTTATTTTAGAAGTCAAATCACTTTTATTCAATAATAATATAGCCTTTTTTTCTTTTATCAGGGATAATATAATCTCATCATTTTCATCCAAGCTAGTAGAAGAGTCTAGTACATATAAAATAAGGTCTGCATCATTAGCTACTCTAATCGCTTTTTCTACTCCTATTTTTTCTACTACATCCTCCGTACTACGAATTCCTGCTGTATCTATAATATTTAATGTAATATCATTCAATTGAATTGTTTCTTCAAGCGTATCCCTGGTTGTTCCGGCAATATCAGTTACAATTGCCCTTTCAGTCTTTACAAGAATATTAAGGAGACTCGATTTTCCGGCATTTGGTTTACCTAATATAACCGTCTTAATACCCTCTCTAATCAATCTACCATTTTTTGAACTTTTTATCAGATTTTCAATTTTATTACTATATCCATCAATACTAACTAATAATCTATCAGAAAATCCCTCTAAACTCATATTCTCTGGATCGTCTAGGGCAGCCTCAATAAACCCTATATCCCTTAATATAGCTAGTCTTATAGTTTGAATTATCTCTAGCTCTCGTCCTTGTAATTGATTTAATGAATTTTTTAAGGCAATATTATTTTTGGCATTTATTATATCACATACTGCTTCTGCCTGAGATAAATCAATTCTTCCATTTAAAAAGGCTCTTTTGGTAAATTCACCTGGCTCTGCCAGCCGATTTCCTTGCTTTAATACTATATCAAGAATTTTTCTGCTAACAACTATACCGCCATGACAATTAATTTCAATTACATCTTCACGGGTATAGGTAAAAGGAGCTCTCATAATAGTAACCATAACTTCATCATATATATCTTCACCATCTACTATATATCCATAATGTATAGAATGACTTTTTTCTTCAGACAGTTTTTTCTGTCTGTTTTTGGACTGATATATTTTATCAATTGTCCCAAATGCATTCTTCCCACTTATCCTTATGATACTTATACCACCATTGCTTATTCCAGTAGCAATTGCTGCTATTGTATCTATATTCATGAGTGTACTCCTTTCAATAAATCTTAGTTATTTCATATAGGATTTAAATTTACTTTTTAAAAAGGTGTCTTAAAGTAAAGCATACTTTTAAGACACCCCTTTTTCATCAAACTAATTTCATTTATTCTTTATCAGATGATTCTTTCTTTTCTTTGCTTTCCTTATATTCCTGATAATCCTTTTTGTAATCCCTACTATAATTCTTGTTATATTCTTTTCCATATTTATACGGCTTAGAATCACGGTTAGTTTTCTTAACACTTATAACAATCTTACGATATGGTTCTTCACCTTCAGAATAGGTCTCTACAAATTTATCATTTTGTAAGGCAGAATGGATAATTCTTCTTTCATAAGGATTCATAGGCTCTAGAGTAACTGACTTTCTTGTTCTCTTTACCTTATATGAAATGTTTTTTGCAAGAGTTTCGAGAGTTTCCTTACGTCTTGCCCTATAGTTTTCTGTATCTAGCTTAACTTTAACATAATCCTCAGATTGCTTATTAATAACTAAGCTTACAAGATATTGAAGGGAATCAAGGGTTTGTCCTCTTTTACCTATTAATACCCCCATTTCTTCACCCTTTATATCTATATCTAACATTGAATTTTCTTCATCTAAATTAATATCTATACTTGTGCTTATATTCATAGCAGAAAACACCTTTTCTAGAAAAGACTTAGCGGTATTTTGTATGCTCATTTTTAATCTAACTTTGATCTTTGCTGGTTTACTAAACATTCCTAAAAAGCCAGCGCTTTCCTTTTCGATAACTTCATATTCCAGATTTTCTGCTGTTGTACCTAAATCTAACATGGCACTAGTTAATGCTTCATCTACTGTCTTCGCAGTGAATTCTTTCCAGTCCACTATTTCTCCCCCTTATCTACTTTCTTATTTTTAAGAATATTGGCTATATCAGATATACTTGTTGGACCATTAGAGCTTACTTCCTTTTCTGTATTATCCTCTATATCAATAACTTCCGTTGATTTCTCTATATTTCTTTCAATTGATTTTGTTTGCTTCTTTGCCAATTCTTGAATTGATGTTCCATCAGTCCTTGTAGATCTATTAGTTAATTTATTTTTTGCTTTTTCCTGGCTTTTCTCCACTAATTCATCAATATCCATACGATCCAAATACTTATTTACAAAAAATTGCTGAATAATAGAAATTAAACTATTAGCTATCCAATATAGTCCAACACCAATTGGAAGCATTAAACAGAAAAATCCTGACATAATTGGCATAGCAATATTCATTCCAGCCATAGGATTTGAGGCATTATTCTTATTATCAGTCTTAACACTTAGCATCTTTGTTTGAGCAAACTGTAATCCCATCGATAATAATGGAATAATAATTGACACTGATCTCCAGCTAGGGGTGTTCATTATGCTTAATCCAAATAAATTATTTACCTTATTAATACTTGCAATGGCAGTATTAGCATCAGTAGAAAGTCCTGCTTTTAACAATGCATCCCATTGTGAACTATTAAAGGATGCCAAAGCTTTTATTATACTTTTTAATGAAGTAAGCTCTAGCTTTTCAAAATTTACTGCTATATCTGACAATACCTGTGTTCCCTGTGTTTGAATTGATTCAGCTACTACTGTATAATATTTTTGAACAATGTTAACAAAGTCCGGTATATTATTAATAACACTATATAGTGCAAACATAATAGGTAATGATAGTAGCATGGGAAGACATCCTGAAGTTGGACTTGCACCATATTTCTGATAAACCGCTTGAGTTTCTGATTGCAGTTTCCTCATGGATGCTTCGTCTTTTTTTCCCTTATACTTTTCCTGAATTTTTTGTACTTCTGGAGTAATCTTTGTTTGTAATCTAGTAAATTTTTGCTGTTTAATAGTTAATGGTAGCATCAAGGTCTTTGTAATAAAAGTAAATATAATAATTGATAATGCTATATTTTGCACTCCAAATAGATGGAAAAATTCATAAATTCCATTCATAATAATACCCAAAATGCTAGCAATTGGCTTTAATATATTGTTTAATAAAAATATAACCTCCAATTTAAATCCTCCTTAGGGTTGCTTTTAAAAGCCCCTGATTTTTTTAAGGTACCGGATCATATCCTCCCTTATGAAAAGGATGGCATCTTAAAACTCTTCTAATTGCAAAATATAATCCTTTTACTGCTCCATACTTATTTAATGCTTCTATTGCATAGGATGAGCAGGTTGGAGTATAGATACAACTAGAATTTCTTTTAAGAGGCGATATATATTTCTGATAAAGACTTATTAAATATATAAATAAATTTTTAACCACTTCTATTCCTTTTCTAAATCCTTATGTCAGGATATATATGCTTTGCCAAAATATT
>CAZMYP010000060.1:0-13719 GCA_964570535.1 uncultured Herbinix sp. | reverse complement strand
GGAGGATAAATCCTCCGTTGTAAATATTCAATCTATTATATATGTTTAGGAGGATTAGGATGAGGCCTTATATATTATTTAGTGATTCTTCATGCGATTTACCTGATAATCTACTGCAGGAATATAATATAAAGCTTATACCCTTTTATGTAAGCTTTGACCATGAGAATTATTTTAAAGAAAATACCGAAATAACAAATGAATTGTTCTATAAAACCATGACCTTAGAAAAAGTTTATGCAAAGACCTCTCTTCCTTCTGTTCAGGATTATATTGCTATGTTTAAACCGGCACTTAAGGATGGTAATGATATTCTATGTCTATGCCTAACACAAAAACTCAGTGGCTCCTATCAATCTGCCTTAAATGCAAAACGTATCTTAGAGGAGCAGTATCCTGATGCTAATATATCTGTTATTGATAGCATACAAGCTACTGGTGGGCAAGGGCTCCTGCTTTTACAGATTGCTGCAATGAAGGAAGCAGGCTTATCCTTAGAGGAAGCTACTCATAAAGTAAATATACTTAAAACCACTGCCCGTATTATGTTCACCGTTGACAGCTTAGAGTATCTTACCAAGGGAAAAAGAATTGGCAAGGTTATCTCACTAGCAAAAGATATGTTGGATTTAAAGCCCCTTATACAGCTTAAGGAGGCCGAGCTTATTCCCTATTCCAATATACGGGGAAGAAGAAAATCCCTAGATAAGGTATATGAGATGGTCGTTGAGTATTTTAATGACACTGGAGAAAATCCAACTGCTTATGAATTTTGCATTGCTAATGCCTCTGCCCCGGAGGATGGTCATTATCTAGAGAAAAAGGTAGAGAAGTTTCTTAACAGACCTCTTACCTATCCCTTGTTTAACATTGGAGTAACTATAGGTACCTATACTGGTCCTGGAGCTATAGGAATCTGCTTTGTAAAAAGGTATGATTAGATGTAACTATTCAGAACCCCGAGAATCACGAAGTGGATTCGAGTGCTTCAGCGCCAAAATGGATGTATTTTATCCGTTTTGTGTGCATTGGCATCGTAAGATGCCCTGTAACTGTGAAGCTACTGAACAGTTATGATAAGATTTAGTATGTTATTAATATATTACGATAAGGAAGCTAATGATTTTTATTTGAGAAAGGGGTTTTTAATATGTCAAAATGGGATTGTTGTGAACAAAATGAACCAGGAACATCCTCTGTAAATGTAACGGTGAATGTTACCAAGATAGTTAAGTATGTTTGTATTACAGGAATTATAATAGTTGGAATTATCTTCGGCACCAGATACGATCTGAAGATGAAAGAAAAAGAGCTTCAATAGTACTTAATACAAAGAGACCAATAAAACGGGACTGTATATAACAGCCCCGTTTTTGTATTCTTCTTATCTCTATTAGTACAAGGGATACTTGTCAGTTAAATCCTTTACTAACTTCATAGCTTTATCCTTATTAGCATCAACATCCTTAATAAGAAGGTAAATTGCCTCGGCAATAATATCCATATCCTCTACATTTAACCCCCTGGTAGTTACTGCTGCCGTACCAAGTCGTATTCCACTGGTAACAAAAGGAGATGTAGGATCATTAGGAACAGTGTTCTTATTACAGGTTATATTGGCTGTTTCCAGGAGTTTCTCCGCATCCTTACCGGTTACGCCCATATTCTGAAGGTCTACAAGCATCAGATGATTGTCTGTTCCTCCAGAAACCAGATTAAAGCCTCTTTTAATAAGACCCTTAGCAAGAGCTTGAGAATTCTCAATTACTCTTCTAGCATAGTCCTTAAATTCAGGTTCCAATGCTTCCTTAAAGCAGACTGCCTTAGCAGCAATAACATGCATTAAGGGTCCACCTTGAATTCCAGGGAAAACCGCCTTATTAAGCTTATACTGATCGGCAAATTCCTTGCTGGAAAGGATCATTCCTCCTCTTGGGCCACGTAGGGTTTTATGTGTTGTAGTTGTAGTTACATGAGCATAAGGAATAGGACTTTCATGATATCCCGTTGCTACAAGACCTGCTATATGAGCCATGTCCACCATTAATAATGCTCCTACCTCATCAGCAATTTCCCTAAACCTCTTAAAATCAATCTTTCTTGCATAGGCACTAGCTCCAGCAATAATTAATTTGGGATTACTCTCAAGGGCTATGGTTCTAAGCTCATCATAATCTATATATCCCTGATCATCTACTCCATAAGGTACAATCTTAAAATAGCTACCACTCATATTAACCGGACTTCCATGGGTCAAATGTCCTCCATGATTCAAATTCATTCCCATTACAGTATCCCCGGGTTGTAACAAGGCAAAAAATACTGCCATATTGGCTTGAGCACCGGAGTGAGGCTGAACATTAGCATAGGTACATCCAAAAATCTC
This sequence comes from uncultured Herbinix sp., assembly GCA_964570535.1. Classification (GTDB taxonomy): domain Bacteria; phylum Bacillota; class Clostridia; order Lachnospirales; family Lachnospiraceae; genus Mobilitalea. The sequence continues at coordinate 11,333 of CAZMYP010000060.1, read as the reverse complement.
TTTTGCTCTATCCATGGCCAGATTCTCAGCAATATCTACAAATTCACATCCGCCATAATACCTTTTTCCTGGGTAACCTTCCGCATATTTATTGGTTAACTGGCTTCCCATGGCAGCCATAACCGCTTTACTTACAAAATTCTCTGAAGCAATCAATTCTATATGCTCACTTTGCCTTTGTATTTCAAGAGTTATTGCATTGGCTATTTCAGAGTCAAAAGCATTCACATCATCAAATGAGTACATTCTAATCCATTCCTTTCCGGTAAAGTTTTTTAGCAGCATTACCTATTAACAGGTAAGGCTGAAGTGCTTAAATTATAACACATGAATTTTTTATTTAAAAGTAGAACTAGACAGAATTCTATGTTTCTTTTATTACTTTGTCTAATAATTATAGCTGTTAATTATTATAGATGCTTTCTATTTGTTTTATAAATTATCCGGACCAAAGCTCATAGGCAAAAGCTCCTCTAAGAAATACACCAGGTAATCCTCAGTAGATTTCGCAACTATTACTAGGAACTTATTAGGGTCTACAAACTCTCTAATAACCTGGCGACATACCCCGCAGGGCGGACAATAATCGCTTAAAATACCATTCTTTCCCCCAACAATTGCAATTGCAGCAAAATCTTTCTCTCCCTCACTAATAGCCTTAAAAAAGGCGGTTCTTTCTGCACAGTTTGTAGGAGAAAAGGCTGCATTCTCAATGTTACAGCCTGTATATATCCTTTGCTTTACTGTCAGTAATGCTGAACCTACCTTAAAATCTGAATAGGGTGTATAGGCATTATCCATGGCTAATATAGCCTCACGTATTAAATTCTTAATAACAGAACGGCTTACCAGCTCATTATTTGCTAAAAGTTCTCCTTTTTCCTGAGGAACCAAGCTTGTTTTTTCTTTCTCTTCAGGTAACATATTAATCCCCCCTTAATATCCTGTGGTCAACTCATTCTTAGCCAACTTTATAATTCTACTGGTACCAAGTCTTTGAGCTCCCAGTTCAACAAATCTCTCTGCATCATCAAAGGATGAGATACCTCCAGCTGCCTTTATCTTAACATCCTTTCCTATATGCTTGGCAAATAAGGCAACGTCACTAAAGATAGCTCCAGCCTCAGAAAACCCTGTAGATGTCTTGATAAAATCAGCCCCTGCTTCTGTTACCAATTGGCACATTTTTATTTTTTCTTCATCTGTCAAAAGACAGGTCTCAATAATTACCTTTAACATCAAATTACCACAGGCCGCTTTAATCTGTTTAATTTCATTAAGAATCTTATCATACTCCTGTTCCTTAAGCGCTCCTATGTTAATCACCATATCAATCTCATCAGCACCATTTTTAATAGCATCCTGGGTTTCGTATACCTTTACCGCGGTTGTCTGATAACCACATGGAAATCCTATAACTGTACATACTGCCATCCTATCATTTACATATTCCTTAACCCGTTTTACATAGACTGGAGGGATACACACAGATGCAACTCCATATTCTATAGCATCATCACATATTTGCTTAATCTCATTCCATGTTGCTTTTTGAGCAAGCAAGGTATGGTCTACCTTAGAAAATATCTTTTTTCTGTCCATATTTCTGCTACCTTTCTATTTTCATCTCCATATAAAACATTCTACTAAGCAGTTTCTAAAGCGATCTCCATCATATCACGGAAGGTGTTCTGCCTGTCCTCTGCTGATAAAGACTCCCCAGTAAATACATGGTCTGAAATCGTTAGTATACATAGAGCGTTCTTTCCTGCCCTGGCAGCATTCATGTAGAGGCCTGCCGCTTCCATCTCTACACATAGAACATTCATTTTCTTCCACAGGGAATTAGCTTCGGAATTATCATCATAAAAGGTATCGGAGGATAAAATATTGCCAACCACTGTTTTGGTACCCAGCTTCTCTGCTGCCTCTACTGCCTTACGAAGGAGCCCAAAGTCTGCTATAGGGGCAAAGGTTCCAGGAAGCTTATACTGATCTGCAAAGCTGGAGTTTGTAGAGGCACCCATACCGATAACAATATCTCTTAGCTTAATGTTTTCTGCTATTCCACCAGCCGAACCTATTCGAATAATATTATCCACATCATAAAAATTGTATAACTCATATGAATATATACCAATAGAGGGTATACCCATGCCACTACCCATAACTGATACACTTTTTCCTAGATACTTGCCTGTAAAACCAAGCATATTCCTTACTGTATTAAAGCATACCACATCCTCTAGGTAGTTTTCTGCGATAAATTTAGCCCGTAACGGATCCCCAGGCATAAGAACTGTTTTTGCAATATCACCTTTATTTGCTTTATTATGTGGGGTAGGTATATTCATAAGCTCTTCCTCCTTTAAATTAAAGTATTGTAACGGTTCAGTACCTTCACAGTTACAAAGTATTTTCATTTATTAATATAACTAAATTAGCTAATATTATAAGAACATTTTATCATTCTTTCACAAAAAAGGCAATTATACTAACCTAGAGCAGTTTAATCCTGTGGGTATTCCTGTATCTCGCCTGTATATGGTTCTACCCAGTACCAACAATAGGTGACAGTATGACCAATACCAGTATCCATTTCATCAACAACAAATTCATACAAATGAATAAGGTATTCCCCTGTATTTTTATCTGTACCTTCATAAACCAAATAATACTTAGGTAAATACATCATATAGAAATAATCCATTTGATTCTCCTGTAAACTGACTTTAGTAAAATTAATTGTATATTCCTCTTTAACAAGATCCAATGCTTCCATTGGTGTGAGACAATAACTAACTGATTGCTTATTAGCCTGGACATTATTGGGGCTATATAAGGAAGGCCTTAGTATTAGTAAAAATAAAACAAGAATATAGATTATAATATTTTGTCCCATAAAAATTCTCCTCATCTAATGAACTGTTATAATATATGGATAGTTATTATGTTAACACTCTTTTCCATATATTTCCAGTATTTTTAGATGAGAAGAATCGACTATATCTATGGTTTTCTTATACTATGCCTACTTTTCTACTTCCTCTTTGTTTATCTTATCGACTACAGTTTGTATAGGTGAATCCTTGTTTTCTTGTATTCTATTAACTCTTTTTTTATTTTCTTGTTTTTTATAAATCTTTCTAGATATAACTACTGCTACTATAATTACAATTGCCCATATAATTAAATATGGCAGATTAACAACCAACCATACAACAAAGTTCTTTAAGCCCTCACTAATGTCATATATAGTATCACTAAAGCCATTTTTGATTCTTGTAAAAACAGTTTCCTTCTCCTGTGTAGGAGTCATCCTTGCTACCTCACTAATAGATATAGTGACTGTGCTGTAATCCACCTTGTTATCCATTGTTCTAAGCTGTGTTTCATACATCTGAAGCTCATGACGAATTGCACTTAAACGACTTTCTAAAGTAACAATATCATCAAGGGTATCTGTCTTCTCTAATAGTTCAAAAAGCCTATCTTGTTCTATTTGCAAGGACTTTTTACGACTTTCAGTATCCACATACTCCAAGGTTACATTTTCAGAGGATGAGCTTTCATTAATAACATTGGCATTATCGCTTACTATGCTTACAAATTCATCTAGCTTATCCTTGGGAATCCTAGCTATAATATTGGCTCTTCTATTACCATAATAGCTATTATAACTATTCCCTCTGATTTCAGTTCTTTCATCGTATCCACCAAGTTGGGTTATTTCATCTTTAATTGTTTCAATAAGAACATCAAATTCCTGGGTCTCCACATCTAAATTAACATATTTAATTATCTTTTCCATGTTAGAAACCGGTGAATTTTCCAAGGCAAAGGCAGATTGGCTTGTTAATTCTTCCTCGTTCTTCATATCATAATCTAGAGCTGGTTCTGGTGCTTCTGGTGCTGATCCACTATCATATGCAACATTTGAGTTATCATTTTCCATTTTGCTTGCGCAGGCTGTTAGGATTACTACCATCATTACCGTTATTACTGTTATAAGTACTTTTGATTTAGCTGTTCTTCTCATAATATCTCCCCCTTATTGATTTTGGATTATACTAATTAGACGTGATTGATTACTAAATGGTTTCATTAGCTTCTTCAATAAAATTAAACAAAAAATCCATATAAAAGTACTCAACCCATAACCCACTATTGCCCATAGCTTTAATTTCCTCACGGGTCGCCCATTTTGCATCAGCTACTTCTGTTGGCTGTAATGTAAGCTCATCAATACTTACATCTGTTTTTACGACCCATACAGCGCAAAAGCTATCATTCCTTCGATACATCATGGAAAGACTTGCATTTTCCCTGGTAGCTTTAATTCCCAGTTCCTCCCACAGCTCCTTCTGGCAGGTTTCCCAGGCATCATCACCTGTAATCGCTGAGCCTGCAGTATTGGCCCAATATCCCGGCTTCCAGCTAACTGTATCCGTCCTTTTCTGTATTAATATCTGTCCCTTGCTGTTAATCGGATAAATATGAACTACCAGATGGTAATCTCCCTCTGCTAGAGGTTTTCCTCGTTCATGCTTTCTTCCTGTCTTTACAAAGCATTTATCGTATACATCCCACAGCTCCATGTAATCCTCCTAGTATTTTTATTGAGCACATGAAATCCTACTTCTTGTAAGAATACCATGTGCTCAATATTAGTTAATTACTATTTTTTTGTTACAACTACCTTAATTAAAGGACCTCTTCCTGCCTTGTTTGTTCCCCAAAGCTTGATTGCGGTGCCTTCAGTTTGTTGAGGAATATTAATAGTGAAGTCACCATTATTATCAATAGTTCCTTTATAAGCCTTTTTACCAATTTGCGCATATACTCTGGTTTGAGTCATTGCAACATTAGAAGGAGCATTCTTAAATTCCTTAGGTGTCTTTTCCTCAGTCTCTGATCCCTCTACTATAGCAGGTATATAATCCAAAAGCTCTATAGAGCCTTTAATAACTTTAGTATCTGTATAAATGGAGTTTACTTTTGGAGCATCAGGGGAAGCCTTCACTATCTGAGATGTATAAGGATCACTGGTTCCTGAGGCATTTGATGCCGTAACTATGACTACGCTACCGGATAAATCTCTGTCTGTTGGAATTCTGTAAATATACTGGCCCAACTCTTCATCAAAGTAATACTCCGTGGCAATATATTTCTTATTGCCAATTGTCAATAGTACTTCACAATCCTTTAATGCTACTACCTTTGCAATTTTATCAGTGTTAGAAATATCATTTAACAAAGTTGGCATAGTCGGTATCCCTGCGCTTACAGTAATGGATTGTGCTTGCAATATCCCTCCATCTACAAACCTTACCATAGCGTATATCTTGGTTCCAGCTTCTAGAGTTTCATCTAAATCATAATAAAAATCATCATTATCATCGGTAGGTACACTATATATATTGCTATATCCATTACTATCTACTATAGCAATATTAACACTACCACCACCATCGTAATAACCTGAAACATTATAGGATTCATTGGTAATACGATATAATGCTAAACTATAAGAATTTGCTCTAACATATGTTTCAATATCATTTACAATTACCTCTACAGGAATGCTGTATCTCACTTTACCTCCCTTTGTATCAGAGGCCATTACTACCAGTGACTGTCCGGCATAAAGCTGTTCATTAATTGTAAATATAAACCTACCGCTACTATCAGTCCTAGTAGAATATACGTTGTCTTCAATTTGTAAATCTACTTTAACATTAGATCCTGATTGGACACTACCTGTAATAGTTTTCTCAATATTACTAACATCATTAACCTGAGGTGCATTTGGAGCAACTCCAGTTACAGTAATAGTACTAACCCTACTGTTTCTTGATATATGATCTAGAGCATAAACCTTTATAGATGTCTTTGATGTCTGAGCTGGTAACATAATAAAAAATTGTCCCTCTTGTGATACATCCACTAAGGTTTCTACAATTTCAAGTGAGGCATCAAAGATTTCTTTATTAGCTTCAAATAAGCTTCTGCCACCATCCTTAGCGACATAAGCAACATCATCAATAATGGCTACAACCGATGTTATATTATCACGAGCATTGCCGGTCAAATAATTCACATTATTGTATAAAGGGCTTATAAGTGGTTGATTTGGACCAGTACGATGTATACGAACCTCTACACGTTCACTCTCTAATCCCCTTTTATCATCCTTGACATATACAGTAATATAAGTATCTGCCTCTTGTCCAGGAAGTGCAATTGAAAATGTACCATTACTACCTATATTATTTTCATATGTCTTGTTTGGTGTCTCTATCACTAGGATAGTATTAGGTTCAGCCTTGCCACTTATTTTGCCTTTTCTATTAGTATACTTATCAATAACAGGTCTAGGCAAAAGATTATCATCAAAATTATCTATGATTATCTTTTTGACTACTTTATTTCCATGAACATCCTCAGCATAAATTGAATATATGCCATTCTTCCATACCGTTGACCCTTTGCTTGTAATATCCCTGGCAACAGACCATGAATTACTATCTATTGAAATATCACCATTTAAAAATCTAAGATGTTTGATTTTAGAATCATCTACTGCTTGTACTACTATCTCAAAGGGACTGGCAGTAGGGTTATTAATAAGAGGTGATACAACCAAATGGGGTGGCGTTGTATCCTGCTTGCTGGTAGGATAGCTGGCAGTGTAGTACTTATATTGATCCTTTTGTGTTAGATACTTTTCATACCAAGGTGTATCTTCTAAAAGAGTACCGGCGTAATATGGTACCTTTACAATAAATTGATAATTATTAGGCATATCCACATTCCAGTTATAATCAACCTGAGGCATAATGCTTCCGCTAGTTGCCAGTTGCTCAATATATTTACTTAGAATTGATTGGCTCCTTACAAAGCCTTTAAGCACAACCTGTTCATCAACACCTTTGTTAGCCATGGTAGGCTTAGTAATTTTATTGGTAGCAATTAAAAGTTCCATATCATCAGTTACTTCTTTTCCTTGGTAATAAACATCTGAAATTCTTCTGTTACTACTGATAATATTGCCAGAGAAATCATATCTGGGATATTTTGAGGGGTCAATTTTATAGCTAACTCCATCAAATACATAGAAATTGCTCAAATCATTAAGCCATTCCTCTTGAGCTAAAGATTTTAGTCCAGTTTCCTTCATTAAGGAGGACATAGTGCTGTCCTTCCACTCTGTTTTTCTGCCTACAGTTTCATAAGCACTAGCTGACCATTCCAACCATTCCTTTAACTGAGCTCCCGTTATAGTATAAACATATAGATAGCTATTATAATTCTGGAGAGTGGTTAAATTCGACTCAGTAATCTTGTCATGAATATTAACAAAATCATCTATAGATTTAACCCCATAGCTTTCATAGGTAGACGCAGCAACAATAGGGTAATCTATATACTTTTTTTCATTAATAGTAATCCTATTTAAAGCATAATTTATCTTAGAGTCATTTAACAACTGAATGGCCGCATTGTCTGCCAGTAATCCGAAATAATTATGAATTATGCTACCTGTCTCCAATTCGGCTAGAACATTAGAGGAATATTCCAGCAATTGCTCTTTCCATTCATCGAACATATAGGCAATAGTTTTATCCTCTTTTGTATCCTTTTCGGTAACCATTCGAACCTCTGAACTGCGATCAACGATATCTACAAAATCGCCCCTTATCTCCAGCTCTAAATCAACTACTCCGATGGCTTTCCCTCTATCACCTGCCATCACTACGTTTTTGTCATTAACAAGATATGTTTTCTTATCGACCCCTGATAGATTGTAGTAAGGAGATGTCATATCCTTAGTCGGGAAATAGTTGTGCTCATGTCCACAGATTATTACATCAATTTCAGGTATTTTTGTTAATCCATAGGCAACATTCTTAAAATTAAGCTCTGGATTTTCAGGACCCATTCCCGTATGAGACAGAGAAATTATTATATCAGCGCCCATTTCCTTTAGCTTTTCTGCCTGTACCCTTGCATTCTCTATTATATCCTCACTATTTAAAATGCCTGCATAGCTATGAGTCTTGCCTGTAAGGGTGGGAATTGTATGTCCTATAATTCCTATCTTTATTTCAACCTCATTACCTGACCTAGTTTTTACATTACGAGTAATCATCATGTTCTCAAGGAATGGATACTCTCCAGTTCTTGAGTCAGTAACATTTGATACTACTGTAATATCTCTAAGTCCTGAGCCATCCAGCTGCCTAAGAATATAATCATATCCATAGTCAAAATCATGATTTCCCAAGGTAATAGCATCATATCCCACTAGCTTCATTGCCTTATAGATAGGCTGAATGGCTTCTTGATCTGCCGAGAAAATATACTCAGTGGAATAATCAAATAACACGTCTCCTGCATCCAGGGTTATAGTGTTTGTTCCTGGAAGCTCTGCTTTTGTTTTATTAATCAGGTCAAGCACTCTTGCTAGACCTCCATTATTATAATCCACACCTTGCTCATAATCATAGCTATCAAGCTGCCCATGCAAATCTGTGGTTCCAAGTATTCTAAGATCAACTGTTTCTGTCTCGTTTTTAGCAGCATTTACACTAATAAACTGGGCACTACCAAAAGCAAAAAGTATGCCTATGGTAATAAATGCTGTAATTAATGATAATAAATTAGTTTTAGTATTTTTAGTCATTCTTCCTCCTTAAATCAATAATCTTCCTTACCAACGTTTCACATCCTGGGCATATTTTAGTAAAATTATAAGGCAAAAGAATGTCAAATTCCTTCAAAAACAATGCCATAGCAGCAGAGGGTGATTATATCGTAAGAATCGGATGAATTAATTCTAATATACGCTCTGTCTGTCCTGTTAGATAAAGATAACCCATCAGAGCCTCCATCCCAGTTGCTATTCGGTAATCTACAATGTCTGCATTCTTGGCTGAGGTGTAGGATTTGGCATTTCTACCTCTTCTATAAATTGCTTGCTCCTCCTCAGTTAGTTTGTCTTCAATAATATGGTATAGTTTGGCTTGGGCAGATGCTTGTACCAGCTTAACCACCTTCTTATGGAGCTTGTTAACAGGGGCATTCCCCTTTTCTACTATATAGGTTCTTATAACCAGGTCATAGATGGCATCTCCAATATAAGCTAGGGTTAGGCCAGAGTATGATTTTATATCCGTATCTGGTAGCTCCCAAGCTTTTTTTATATATACTGACATTGGTATAAAGTTATCATCTGTTATTTTCTTTTCCATCTCACACCTTCTCTGGTATCCTCAAGGACTATGCCCTTATCAAGTAGCATGTCTCTGATTTGGTCTGCCTTGGCAAAATCTCGATTCTTTCTGGCTGCTTGTCTATCTTCAATAAGCTTTTCAATCTCTTCAGAAAGGATTTCTTCCTTCTTCTCAGTCTGAATCCCTAGGATATGGCATAGGGCCGTTATTTTTTCCCGTATAGCCTCAATGAATTTCCTGCTACTATAAATATTACAGTTTACATTAGCAAGCCTTACTTGCTCAAAGATAACTGCTATGGCATCCGATGTATTGAAATCATCATCCATGGCTGCATCAAACTTATCTCCCAGAGAAGCCACTTCCTTTAATAAAGTGTTTTCCTCATTAGATAGTTCATTATTCTTTAATTCATCACTTTTTAGAAGGTAGTCTAGCTGCTCTATAGAGGTAATTATTCTCGTTAGTGAGTTTTCAGCAGCCACCATCAAATCCCTACTAAAATTTAACGGACTACGATAATGGGCATTTAGCATAAAAAATCTTATAACCTGACCAGGATATTCTTCACTGATATCTCTTACTGTAAAGAAATTACCTTCTGATTTTGACATTTTCTTATTATCAATATTGATAAATGCGTTGTGCATCCAATACCTGGCAAATGGTTTTCCTGTTACAGCCTCACTCTGGGCAATTTCATTTTCATGATGGGGAAATATTAAGTCTTCTCCACCCCCATGAATATCAATCTCTTCTCCAAGGTATTTGCTACTCATAACCGAACATTCAATATGCCAGCCAGGACGACCATCTCCCCAGGGTGATGTCCAGAAAGGCTCACCTTCCTTCTTAGGCTTCCAAAGAACGAAATCCAAAGGATCATCCTTCTCTTCACAGACAGCTATCCTTGCTCCTGACTCCAAATCATCAATCTTCTTTTTAGAAAGCTTTCCGTATTCCTTAAAGCTTCTGGTTTTAAAGTAAACTGTTCCATTTCTTTCATAGGCATAGTCCTTCTCGATTAAGGCTTTAATCATATCAATCATACCATCTATTTCTTCAGTTGCTTTTGGATGATGGGAGGCCTCTAAAACATTTAAAGTGTCCATATCTGTCTGAAACTCACCGATATAACGCTGGGAAATCTCTGTGGAATTGATCCCTTCTTCAATAGCCCTTTTTATTATCTTATCATCCACATCTGTAAAATTAGATACATAGTTTACTTCATAGCCCTTGTATTCAAAATATCTCCTAACTGCATCAAAGAATATAGCAGGTCTTGCATTTCCGATATGGATATAGTTATATACCGTGGGTCCACAAACATACATACGGACCTTGTTTTTCTCTATAGGAATAAAATCCTCCTTCTGCTGCGTTAATGTATTATAGATTCTCATTCCGCTTCCTCCTGACCATAAAATATTGTTTGTTTTTTTATAATTTATCCTTTTGTTCTTTAAATTTTGCAAGCAATTTGTCAAGCTCTTCTATTTTATTACATGTACTCTTTATATCTTCAAATCTATTACACACCTTCTCAAGTTCGTTTTTCAGGTATTCATTCTCCTTCTTGAGATTATCTACATCGTTTAGATAAGGATCTGGCAAATGAATCTGATCCATGTCCTCCCTAGGTATCTTCACATTATCACGCTTTACGATTCTGCCTGGAACGCCTACAACTGTTGAATTAGGCGGAACCTCTGATAAAACTACTGAGCCTGCACCTATCTTAGAGTTCTCTCCAATAGTGAATGAACCTAAGACCTTTGCCCCTGCACTAATCATCACATTGTTGCCTATTGTGGGGTGTCTTTTACCCTTTTCCTTACCTGTGCCGCCTAGGGTAACACCCTGATATAAAGTCACATTATCTCCAATAATAGTGGTTTCTCCTATTACCACACCTATTCCATGATCTATAAATAATCCTTTTCCTATGGTGGCACCAGGATGAATCTCTATACCCGTCTTACGTGCAGTTCTTTGCGATATCCATCTTGCAAGAAAATAATGTTTCCTGCGATAAAGCCTATGAGCAAGCCTAAAGCGTAATATTGCTTTAAAGCTTGGATAAAGGAAAATCTC
>CAZMYP010000059.1:11061-13724 GCA_964570535.1 uncultured Herbinix sp. | reverse complement strand
CCGTACATAAGGACGTCACGGAACGCCTTACCCAAATCAATCCATCGCTGGCCGATAGGGCAAGGGTAGTGCTAGACCTCAATAAGTCGGAGCGCCATATCAGGGGTGGTATGGCTACAAAGGAGAAATATTTACATAAAGCTAAATACAACTAGCATATAGACAATTGAGAAGGGGTTCACTAAGAAAGGCATCTTTATGTGATATTAGAATTTGCATAGGGTGCCTTTTTGTGTAATAATTTCCATTTTATTTTGGAATTAAGTCCATATTGACCTCCCCAAGGTTGAGGTCCTATAATTATTAGAGGGACAGAGGTGGGAAAGAGAAATTTTTGTTGTAATATAGAATAAATTTGTGCTTTATCGTTAAAAAGCAAAAATATGTGTGAAAAAATTATGTAACATGTTATAATGATTCCGTGTGCTTAAAATGCATAAGTTCGTTTAATATTTAACATAAAACTATTAGAAAGAAGGAAAAATAATGGCTAGGTTGACATTTCTGGGCGGTATCCATACTTATGAAGGCAAAGAATTGTCCAAGGATAAACCCATAACTGCTATTTTGCCAAAGGGAGATTTGGTATTTCCTATGTGCCAACATATTGGCGCTCCGGCGAAGCCCTTGGTTGCAAAGGGTGATCCGGTATTGGTTGGCCAGAAAATCGGTGAGGCCCAAGGCTTTATTTCGGCAAATATTATAAGTTCCGTTTCAGGGACTGTAAAAGCAATCGAAAGAAGAATGACAGTATCGGGTAAGATGGTGGAATCAATTGTTGTCACTAATGACAATGAATACAAGAAAATAGAGGGCTTTGGACAAGAACGAGATTATACCAAGATGTCCAAGGATGAAATTAGGGAGGCAGTTAAGGAGGCCGGTATTGTAGGACTTGGAGGAGCTGGTTTCCCTACCCATGTTAAGTTAACACCAAAGGATAGCAAAAAAATTAAATATATTATTATTAACGGAGCTGAATGTGAACCATACCTAACATCAGACTATAGGCTTATGGTTGAAGAGCCGGAGAAAATTATTGGCGGCCTAAAAATAATGCTTCGTTTGTTTGAAAAAGCCAAAGGTATTATTGCTATTGAAGATAATAAACTGGATGTTATTAATGCATTCAATAAGTTGTGTGACGATGAGTCAGATATTAAAGTTAGAGCTTTAAAAACAAAGTATCCCCAGGGGGGAGAACGGCAACTGGTTTATGCAACTACTAGAAGAAAGCTTAATTCAAAAAAACTTCCTGCTGATGTAGGCTGTATAGTAAATAATGTAGCGACTGTGATTGCCATATACAATGCGGTTACAAAAAGCATACCTTTAATCAATAGTATTGTAACCGTCTCTGGTGATGCTATAGCAGAACCTATGAATTTTGATGCGCCACTGGGTATTGATATTGGTGAATTAGTTGAAGCGGCTGGCGGATTTAAGAGTAAGCCACAGAAAATTATTGTTGGGGGACCTATGATGGGTACATCTTTGCACACATATAATGTACCCGTAATAAAGACAACATCTGCTCTACTCGGTTTTATTGAGGATCAGGCCGCTGTAGAGGAATCAGCATGTATTCGTTGTGGCAAGTGCAATGAGCACTGTCCACTGAATTTAATGCCAAACCAGCTGCAAATGGCGGGAATTCATAACGAATATGAAAAGTTTGAGAAACTAGATGGCTTTGAGTGCTGTGGTTGTGGCTGTTGTTCCTTTGTATGTCCTGCCAAGAGAAGCTTAACTCAGACAATTGTCCAAACAAAGCAAGTGATTCTGTCTAAAAAGAATGAACATCATGAATTACATGAATTGCATAAGGAGAAAGCTATAGATGAATAAGATATACGAATTTGACTATAAGAAAGAGGTGTAAGCTTTGAGTGATATCTTAAATGTATCGGCCGCTCCCCATACCAGGAGCTCGATTACAACAAAATCAATTATGCAGGATGTAGTAATTGCACTGATTCCTGCTAGCTTATTCGGAATTTTTAATTTTGGATTAAGAGCAGTTTTAGTTATCTTGGCTACCGTTTTATCCTGTGTCTTAACTGAATATGTATATTGTAAGCTCATGAAGAAGCCAATCAATCGAGGGGATTACAGCGACGTTGTAACTGGTCTGTTGCTAGCACTCAATCTACCAGTTAGTATTCCAATATGGATGGCTGCTCTAGGCGGAGTATTTGCCATATTAATAGTAAAGATGCTTTTTGGAGGACTGGGACAGAATTTTATGAATCCAGCCTTGGCAGCTCGAGTATTTCTACTTATTAGTTTTCCAGATAAAATATCAGCCTTTACTTTAGACAAAATTGCTTCTCCCGGTATAAAGGATGTCTTAAGAGATGGAATGCTTGTACTGGATGGTGTTTCGGGAGCAACTCCTTTAGGAAGATTAAAGTCAGGAGAAACTATAGATTTATTAAAATTATTTATAGGCCAGGAGGGTGGCTGCATAGGTGAGACCAGTGTATTAGCCCTTCTTATAGGAGCGGCCTATTTGCTATATCGTAAGGTGATTTCCCTTAGAATTCCTCTTACCTACATTATATCTTTAACAGTATTTGCCTTGATTTTTGGAGGTAAGGGCTTTGATATTAATTATTTGCTTGGTCATATTCTGGGAGGAGGACTTATTCTAGGAGCATTTT
>CAZMYP010000059.1:0-11051 GCA_964570535.1 uncultured Herbinix sp. | reverse complement strand
GTCCATCAACAGCAAAAGGACAGATCATATATGGTATTTTCCTTGGTATAATGACTGGATTGTTCAGAATAGTTGGCTCTGGTGTAGAAGGAGTATCCTATGCAATAATAATTGGAAACCTTATAGTTCCTATGATTGATAATTTAACACGCCCAAAGACATTTGGAAAGGAGCGTGCAAAAAATGGCAAATAATAAAGGAAAAAAATCAACTATATTAAAGGATGCTTTTGCATTAACTCTTATAACAATAATATGTAGCTTTGCATTAGCCTTCGTATATGAGATAACAAAGGAGCCTATTAGGAACCAGGCGGATGCAAGAAAGAATGCTGGCTATAAGGTAGTATTTGCTGATGCTAAGAGCCTAGTAACAGATGAAGAACTGGTAAAGCTGGCTTCAGAAACAGATTTATCGACATTGGATTCTGGTTTTGCCGGAGTAACCATTGATGATGTGGTTCAGGCACTTGATGATAATGGTAATATTATTGGCTATATCATAGCTACAAAAACCAGGGGATATGCTAGTACTATTAAGGTGGCTGTAGGATATGCTTTGGATGGAACAGTACAGGGAATAGAACTCTTAGAAATTGGAGACACTCCTGGATTTGGTATGAATGCAGACACTCCAGAATTTAAATCTAAGTTTGCCGGAGTACAGACCAATCAATTTGTGGTGACTAAGTCTGGGTCATCAACAGACAATGAAATTGATGTAGTTAGCAGCGCCACCATAACCACTGATGCTGTAGTAAGGGCTACCAATGCAGGAATTGGTTTTTTAGTGGAGAAGGCTGAAGGCTTAGGAGGTGCCATAAATGAATAAATATCTTGAACGATTAACTAATGGCTTGTTTAAAGAAAATCCCACCTTAGTACTTATGCTGGGAATGTGCCCCACCCTAGCAGTTACTACCTCGGCTATGAACGCTGTGGGTATGGGATTATCAACAGCAGTAGTATTAATAGCTGCTAATACGGTCATAGCGGCACTGAGAAAGTTTATTCCAGATAAAGTAAGAATGCCATATTTTATTGTAGTAGTTGCCTCCATGGTTACAATAGTTGAGTTGTTACTAAAAGCATTTCTACCAGAGGTAAATGAATCATTAGGTATCTATATTCCCTTAATTGTTGTTAACTGTATTATCTTTGGACGTGTTGAGGCCTATGCAGCAAAGAATAAAGTAGGCTTATCCTTTTTTGATGGTATAGGTATGGGACTTGGATTTACAATTGCATTAGTTATAATTGGCTCCCTCCGTGAGCTACTTGGTGCAGGAACAATATTTGATTTTAGAGTGATGCCAAAGGGATATGAACCAATAGGTTTATTTGTTAAAGCACCAGGTGCTTTCTTGGTTCTTGCAATGCTAACAGCTCTGCAGAACAAGTTCAAGCTTCCTTCTGCTACCAATGGCTCAGGTAAAAGGTCTTCTCTTGCCTGTGGTGGAGATTGTTCTAATTGTAGTAGCGAAACCTATGTGGCTTATCATGAAGAGAGTTCTAATGACATACCTAAAAAAAACAAAGATATAAGTAAGGAGGATTGATTTAGATGAATAGTGATTATTTTGTTAACTTAATATTAATTTTAATTAGTGCTGCATTTATTAATAATGTTATACTAAGTCAATTCCTGGGTATCTGCCCCTTCCTTGGGATTTCAAATAAAATCAAATCCGCGGCAGGAATGGGATTTTCTGTAATGTTTGTAATTACTACAGCATCTATCTTATGTAGCCTGATTTATGAGCATATTTTGAAGCCCTTGGAGCTTGGATATCTAAATACAATTGTGTTCATTGCTGTAATAGCTTGTCTAGTTCAGCTTGTAGAAATGGTAGTAAAAAAATTTAGTCCGGCTCTTTATGACGCCTTGGGAGTGTACCTTCCTCTGATAACTACTAACTGTGCTGTGCTTGGTGTAGCACTTTTGAACGTAGAGAAAGAATTTGACTTGGTAGAGAGTGCTGTAAATGGATTTGCTTCTGCATTAGGTTTTACAATTTCAATAATACTTATGGCAGGTATTCGAGAAAGAATGGAGCACAATGATATTCCAAAGACCTTTAGAGGCTTCCCTATCACCTTGATTACAGCAACCTTGATGGCTATGGCCTTCTATGGTTTTGCCGGCTTATTATAGAAGGAGGTACAGGAATGTTAATGATAGTTAAGATGATAGATAAAAGTAACCTGATACCAGAGATTTTACTAACAGCATCATTTAGTTTTAAAAATCTGGCTATAGCGACTGGAGTGGTAAGTGCTCTTGGATTACTTATTGGGCTTTTTTTAGGACTGGCATCAAAGACTCTTGCAGTACAAGTGGATGAAACAGAAGAAAAGGTCAGAGGGCTTCTACCAGGAGTAAATTGTGGCGGATGTGGATATGCAGGATGTGATGCCTGTGCAAAAGCAATTGCAACAGGAGAGGCAGCTGCAGATGTATGCCCCGTAGCAAGTCGCGATATTCACGTGGAAATCGCTGAGCTTATGGGAGGCAGTGTAGAGGCATCTGAAAAGGAAGTTGCCTATGTCAACTGTGCAGGATCTTGTGATAAGGCAAAGAAAAGATCCAATTATAATGGTCCTAAGGATTGTAAATTGGCTAATGGGATAGATGGCAACGGTTCAAAAGGCTGTAGTTATGGATGTATGGGCTTTGGTTCCTGTGTTAAGGTGTGTCTATTTGATGCTATGCATATTGTAGATGGGATAGCATATGTAGACAAAGAAAAATGTACAGCCTGTGGTATGTGTGTGGATGAATGTCCCATAAATATTATTGAGATGGTGCCTGCAAGGGCAAGAACCTTAGTAGCCTGTAGCTCATTAGATAAGGGTAAGGATGTTAAGGCGGTTTGTTCTATTGGCTGTATCGGTTGCAGGCTTTGTGTAAAGGCTTGCGCATATGATGCAATTCATGTGGAAGACAATCTGGCTAAAATCGACTATGATAAATGTACTAATTGTGGTGAATGTGTAAAGGTTTGTCCTGTTAAGGTAATACAACAACAAACTGCATAGACCTGGGGTGTACTTGAATATGAATAACAAAAAAGGACACTGGTTTATAAGCTATAATACCAGTGTCCTTTAACATCTAAAATATATTCAAAACTAGTTCATATACATTCGGTTTAATTAGATGATTTATAGTTATTGTTTTTGGTATACTCACTAGGGGTCAAACCAATTTTTTTCTTAAATATTCGACTAAAATAATTGGGATCCTTGTATCCTACCATAAAGCATACCTCTTTTACAGTTAAATCAGAATTAGTTAAAAGCTCTTTGGCTTTCTTTACCCGCAACATGGACAACCAGTCTATAAAGTTAAAACCAGTATTTTTCTTAATCAGCTTACTAAAATATTGTGGACTGATATTTACATGTTCAGCAACATCCTCAAGAGATATTTCTTCCGCGTAATTAGCTTCTAGGTATTCCTTTGTAGCTTGAACAATTTTATTGGAGTAATCAATGGTATTATGTTGCTTTACAAATCCTGTTATCTCTATAAAGCTTCTATATGCCCACTCGGTTAATTCATCCCCTTTAAGATTTATTAGGGTTTCAAGGTGAGATGTATAGTCAAAATAGTCTGTTCCATCAATGTCATCTACTCTTGCAGCATGGGTCACCATAACTAGTGTTTCAATAATTCTATTTCTCTTTGCTATATCGCTTAGGGGTTTTATATGATTTAAAATCAGCCCAAAGTAATTATAAGCCTCAGGCTTTCTAAGGCGAACGGCATCTACCAAATGCTTCTCTGCCTCTTTATATTCATACATATGATCTGTTTCATACTTTTCAAGATCCTGTACATGGACGATTTCTCCTGGATTGCAGTAATGCATACAGGACATAGACTCTTGAAAAGACGTATAAATAGAATGAATGCTTTGTACATTGCCAATTCCTGCAATAAGCTTAGTCTTAAACTCATCCTGTAAAGCATCAATCAGCTTGACTGTAAAGGAAATACTATTTGCCTTAGTATTCATCCGTGGAGCCAAAGTCTCTGGCCCATCTGTTACAAGTACACTAAATCTGTTATATAGAATTGGTCCTATAGAAATAGAATATCCCTTAAATTTATTTTTGAGAAAATAATATAAGGCTAGCTCGTCTATATCAGAGTCTATATAAGTGCTTTTTTCCTTTGGAAGAAATTCCAAAAGTATAAGATAACCCAGGTCCTGGAGTCCTAAGATACTTCTAAAAACATTAAGCTCCTTGTGAGAAACACCACGAAAGAATAATGAAAACATAAAGTTCCTCTCTAAATAGGAAAAAAGATCCTCCTGGGAAAAGTCTTTATTTGATTTTAAAATTTCTGATTGAAGGCTGTCCCAAAATTCCTTATTAAGTACGGTATCAGCCATGTAACCTGATTTAAGTGTTTTCATTAGTTATCTCCTTATGATGTCAAAAAATAATATTAAATTTATTATAACATTAAGTATTACATATTGCACGTTTTATATATGCAAAGCCATAATAATATAGTAAGATAAAGAGGGAAAAAATATAAATAATTATATAATTTGCCACATAAATGCCAAGATAAGAGGTTACTATTAATTGACAAGTGGTATATGTTTGTCTTATTAGACACAGGAGTTGGAATACAAAATGTTAATAAAAATGAAGCATATAAAGAGAAATGGATTAATACTACCTATGATATCACTCCTTATCATAGCACTTATTATGCTGTCAAATCATTTGGAAATACATGGTATATCAAATGATATAGAACCGAAGGATTGCGAGCTAATGGTTCTTTTTAATAAGAAACCAGATGAGCAAGAGCTAGCTATGCTTTTGGCTGATTATGAGAGCTCTGCTAAAATAATAAAGCATGTTGATGATTATGCTCTTGTTTCTATTAGTGATAGCAGTCTGTGCTTGGATATTAAAGCTTATCTGGATAAGCATCCACTAGTTAGGATGGTAGAGAATAACGGAACTGTAGAGCTTATGCAGACAACAAATGATACCTATTCAGCTGCTCAGTGGGCCATTAATAATCCGGGATACTATTCCTTACATTCATCAAATTCGGTAAAAAAAGTGAATGCAACACAGGATATGGATATGGATGTATCAGAAGCCTGGATATATTTGAACCAGGAGGAGGTAAGTAGGCGTGAGGTTATAGTTGCAATTATAGATACTGGGGTTGACTATACCCATCCTGATTTAGCAGACAATGTATGGGTGAATAAGGATGAAATTCCCGGTGATGGAATTGATAATGATAATAACGGTTATGTGGATGATGTATACGGCTGGGATTTTTACAATGATGACTCCAGTGTGTGCCATTATAAATATGATAGTAAATTAAAGCTTAATCTATCCCTTCCGGAGGATAGGGATGATCACGGGACTCATATTGCGGGTATAATCGGTGCAGTTTCCGATAATGGTATTGGCATTGCTGGAATAGCCTCTCAAATTGATATAAAGTTGATGGTACTAAAGATTAATGGTGGAACTGATGGAACAGGAAGCATCTCGGATGCAATTCTTGCAATAAAATATGCCACTATGATGGGAGCTGAAATATGTAACATCAGTTGGGGAACTAGCCAGAGTTCCTCAACATTAAAAAAAACAATTGAAGAATCAGACATGTTATTTGTAACAGCAGCAGGTAATCTTGGAAAGGATAATGATAGTAATCCAGTATATCCTGCAAGTTTTAGATTGGACAACCTGATTTCTGTTACATTTATTGACGCTTACGGTAACCTTAATAAATTATCTAACTATGGTAAAACTACTGTAGAGCTAGCGGCACCGGGAATGGATATTCTTAGCACGGTTGTTGGGTCCTATCAAACCTTAAGTGGCACATCTATGGCGGCTCCTCATGTAAGTGCTGTAGCGGCATTGCTATATTCATATGATAAACCATTTTATCCCAGCACTGTAAAGGACATGCTTGTAAGAACAATTAAACCTATTCCAGCTCTTGAGGGTACTATTATTTATCCTGGAATACCAAATGCACATAATGCATTACAGGAAGTGGAATTTGCAGAAGGGGATTCGCTAGCTCCGATAATAAAGCTTGATACCCTCTATGATAAGAGCGATTTAGTTATTCCAGTAACTGTACTTGATGAAGGAGGAGCTGGAATCAGAGTAGTACGTTGGTTATCAGGAGTAAGGACTATGGCGGATTTTGGCCGGGGGACAGGGGGATTGCCAATAGAGAATAATATAATCAACTTGTCAAGAGCAGGAGCATGTACTGTTTATACAAGTGACTATGCGGGAAACGAAAGCATACAGGTATATAAGGTGGAGGATGATAAAACCTCACCGACCATAACTGCCAGATACACCGTCGCAAAAAACTATAAAAAAAGAACAGTTCATATAAAGGTAACTGATAAGCAGAGTGGTATAAAAAGAGTAAAATATATGTCCGGCAAGAAAAATCCTTCAGATTTTTTACCAGCTGGTTCAGGAAAAGAGATCATAATAAATAATGGTAAGGCTTCATTTGATATAAAAAAGGATGGTACATATACTCTATATGCAATAGATAACCGTGGCAATCAAGTAGTAAAGCGGATTGTTGTAAAAACTATTGTCTCAGAAGAACTTAAAATCACCACATTGAGGAAGGCCATGAAGGTAGGAGATAAGTATAAGATAAAGACCTTTATAAAGCCGGCTAACACCACTGATATTATAAGCTATAGCAGTTCAGATAAAGCTGTTGCAATAATCAACAGCAAGGGAGAAATTGTTGCCCTTAAAGAAGGCACAGCAACCATTACCATAAAGACGAATAATGGGAAAAAGGCAGCTTGCAAGATTGTGGTTACGGCTAATCCATAAGAAGGATAGGACATAGACTTTCTATACAGTAAATAACTTGCCAGGGGATTGATTTTTCCCCTGGGTTCTTTTATGGAGTTTATAGGCCTACGCAAGGAGGGTACTTGTTCATATTTTATGAACTAGGAAGTTAAAATATTGGTGAAAAATCCTGTTGACGAAAAATCCCTTATGTGTTATAGTTGTTAAGCAAAGAAAGAGGGCTTTTTTTTTATGCCTAAAAAGTCACCTAATAGCAAGTAGTTATTTGGCGCTACAAGAGAAAGCGGAGGTGGAAATTGTGCGCGTGAAAATCACATTGGCATGTACGGATTGTAAGCAACGTAATTACAATATGACCAAAGAAAAAAAATTGCATCCGGACAGAATGGAAACAAAGAAATTTTGCAAATTCTGCAGATCACACACAGTACACAAGGAAACAAAATAATTATATCTGAAAGGAAAGTGAAAAAATGGGAGAAAAGACTGGTAACGTAACGGAAAAGGCTCCAAAGAAGAGCCGGTTTAAGGGTATCAAATCCGAATTCAAGAAAATTGTTTGGCCGGATAAAAAGACTCTAACCAAACAGTCAGTTGCTGTTGTTATCGTTACGCTTCTGTTGGGTATAATTATTTATGCACTGGATTATGTAATTGAACTAGGTGTTGGCTTTATTTTATAGCAAGAGTAAGCATGAATAATTCAGAACGTTTCTTACAGCGATTTGTTCTACCGACAAGTTGCAGGTTTGGCAGTATGGAGGTTTGGTATGTCAGAAACTAATTGGTACGTTGTTCACACATATTCAGGATATGAGAACAAAGTGAAAGCGAACATTGAAAAAATGATCGAGAACAGAAAACTGCAGGACCAGATTTTAGAAGTGTCTGTTCCAATGCAGGAAGTTATTGAAGTTAAAAATGGTGTGAGAAAACGTGTTCAGAAGAAGATGTTTCCCGGTTATGTATTACTCCACATGGTTATGAATGATGATGTATGGTATGTGGTTCGTAATACAAGGGGTGTTACAGGCTTTGTAGGTCCAGATTCCAAACAACCAGTTCCACTTTCTGAGGCAGAGATGCGCAACATGGGAATTAGAGGTGAAGATGTTGTTGTTGAGTTTGAAGTTGGTGATACGGTTACAGTTGTAACTGGAGTATGGGAGAACACAACAGGTGTTATTAAACAAATCAATCCTCATAAGCAGATAGTCACTATAAGTGTTGATTTGTTCGGACGTGAAACCCCGGTAGAAATTAGTTTCAGCGATGTTAAGGTTAGTAGGTAGAAAATACATGGAGCATCTACAATAGCTAAAGGTTTAGAATATTGTATCCATGGATATGCAGGAATTTATGCAGTTTTAGTGGGAGGGACAAACCCGCGAACACCACATTATCAGGAGGTAAACAAGAATGGCTAAAAAAGTAACAGGTTATATCAAATTACAAATCCCTGCTGGCAAGGCAACACCGGCTCCTCCGGTAGGACCTGCTTTAGGACAGCACGGCGTGAACATTGTTCAGTTCACAAAGGAATTCAACGCAAGAACAGCTGATCAAGATGGGATGATTATCCCTGTAGTTATTACAGTATATGCAGATAGAAGCTTTAGCTTCGTTACAAAGACACCACCAGCTGCAGTACTATTAAAGAAAACCTTGAATTTAAAATCCGGTTCAGCAGTTCCTAACAAAACAAAGGTAGCTAAAATCACAAAAGCTGATCTGCAAAAGATAGCAGAGATTAAGATGCCTGATCTAAATGCTGCAAGTGTAGAAGCAGCTATGAGTATGGTAGCAGGTACCGCAAGAAGCATGGGTATCACAGTAGAAGACTAATTATGAATATAACAAGCATAATCTAAGACCGATATATACAATATATAGACTCATATTTAAGCATATATATTTGTGTATATAAGGTTAAGTAAGGATTATGTATTAATAATCTATTAATGTGGGAGGATATGCATGGCGATTACTATTATGAAGAGCTCGCCGTTTTCTTCCGATATTACCACTAGGAGGTTTATATAATGAAAAGAGGAAAAAAGTATGTTAATTCTGCAAAACTGATTGACAGATCAGTTATGTATGATGCTGCAGAAGCAATTGATCTGGTTAAACAATCAGCTGTTGCAAAATTTGATGAGACAATTGAAGCTCATATTCGTCTTGGTGTTGATGGGCGTCATGCTGATCAGCAGGTTCGTGGAGCAGTAGTGTTGCCTCATGGAACGGGTAAGGCAGTACGTGTGCTTGTATTTGCCAAGGGAGATAAATTAGCAGAGGCAGAAGCTGCTGGTGCAGATTTTTTTGGTGGAGATGAGCTTATTCCCAAGATTCAGAATGAAGGATGGTTTGATTTTGACGTTGTTGTAGCTACTCCTGACATGATGGGTGTTGTTGGTCGTCTTGGTCGTGTACTTGGACCTAAAGGATTAATGCCAAACCCTAAGGCGGGTACAGTAACAATGGACGTTGCTAAGGCTGTTGCAGAGATAAAGGCAGGTAAGATTGAGTACAGATTGGACAAGACAAATATCGTTCATGTACCCATTGGAAAAGCTTCCTTTACTAAAGAGCAGTTAAGTGATAACTTCAATACATTGATGGGAGCCATTAATAAGGCTAGACCTTCAGCAGCTAAGGGTCAGTATCTTAAGAGTGTAACACTAGTTTCTACAATGGGCCCTGGTGTGAAATTAAATACAGCTAAAATAAGCTAATAAAAATGTTGACATAATATTAGTATTCATGTTATAATGCCAATTGCATTATATATATGAACTGCCGAAGACAGTAGGTGCCGTAAGGCGTAAGGTAAGACCGCCTACCGAGGAGAAGTTGGTTGATTAAATTTACAATAACCTCTTTTTGCTTTGGCAGGAAGAGGTTTTTTATTGACATGAAAGTATTTACTATTCAATAAAAAGCTCCACAATTTAGAAAAATGAGCAAGCAATTGTTCATAGACGAAATATTAAAGGAGGTGTACTAATGGCTAAAGTTGAATTAAAGCAGCCTATAGTTGAGGAAATCAAAGGTTACGTTGAGAATGCAAAAGCAGCAGTGCTTGTAGATTATCGTGGACTGACAGTTGCTGAGGATACAGAACTTCGTAAGAAACTAAGGGAATCCGGAGTCGTATACAAGGTATTCAAGAACACCATGTTGAATTTTGCATTTAAGGGAACTGAATTCGAGTCATTATCTAAGGACTTAGAAGGCCCTTCAGCAATAGCATTTGGTCTTGAAGATGCAACAGCCCCTGCTAGAATAATCAATGAAATGGTTAAGAAAATGCCTAAATTAGAGTTCAAATCAGGAGTAGTGGAAGGAACATACTATGATAAAGATGGTATTAAGATAATTGCTACCATTCCTTCAAAAGAAGTACTTATTTCCAAGTTACTTGGAAGCTTACAGTCACCAATTACTAATCTTGCACGTGTACTTAAGCAGATTGCAGAAAA
Source organism: uncultured Herbinix sp. (assembly GCA_964570535.1). Taxonomy (GTDB): domain Bacteria; phylum Bacillota; class Clostridia; order Lachnospirales; family Lachnospiraceae; genus Mobilitalea. The sequence continues at coordinate 709 of CAZMYP010000059.1, read as the reverse complement.
AGCAGCATAATTATTATTTACAAAGTAAAAAAGGTTTTTACAATACAAATTAATATGGAGGTATATTATTATGACAACTCAAGAATTTATCGAGGCAATTAAAGGCCTTAGTGTATTAGAATTAAACGATTTAGTTAAAGCATGTGAAGAAGAATTTGGTGTATCTGCAGCTGCAGGCGTTGTAGTAGCAGGTCCTGCTGCAGATGGTGCAGAAGCAGAAGAGAAGACTGAGTTTGATGTTGAGTTAACTGAAGTTGGCCCTAACAAGGTTAAGGTTATCAAAGTTGTTCGTGATTTAACAGGCTTAGGCTTAAAGGAAGCAAAGGATCTAGTTGATGGAGCTCCTAAGATTGTTAAGGATGCAGTAAGCAAGGCAGAAGCTGACGAGATGAAAGCTAAGCTAGAAGCTGAAGGCGCTAAAGCTACATTAAAGTAAAATTAGTCCGACCATCTACAAATACGTAGGTATAAAAAGAAAATCACCGGCATGAATCCGTTAGAAAAGCATTTCACTAAACGGAACACAGGCCGGTTTTCTTTTTTGCTCAAGTGCCTAGGTGCATGTTGGGTAAAAGATTAAATTTAATTTTTTGTCGATTATTAATATATGATTGGGATAAAGGTAAGAGCTCATTTAATATGTATTAAATGTATGAGAAATTTGAAACTGTCAACAAATTTATTGTTGACAGTTGAATTTAAGTATGGT
>CAZMYP010000058.1:0-14361 GCA_964570535.1 uncultured Herbinix sp. | reverse complement strand
AGTAACGTAGCAGTTGAAGGAAGTTCTTTTTCATCATTAGCACTTTCTTTCTCCTTACCGGTATTCGTATCGTAACCACTAGAAGTGGTAACTGAAATCACCTCTACATATTGAAGTTCCCTTGGAATTACAGTATCACCTTGCTTCTTATAATCTGGAGCTATTACAGATACAATATCTCCACTTTCTAGCTTGCCTGAAAGTCCATTTGCAAAACTCTTAAGCGTAATAGATATTGCCTGCCTGCTACCGTCTAAATGATATAAATATGAATTCTCTTGTGACGGTGTCTTTGACACTTTTGAATTGATGACATAATCTCCTTCCACTAGATCTGCAAGTGCATAAGAGCCAACTACAGTATCCTTTGATTTGATCACATTATCAGGCAAATGATAACTTCCAACTTCCACGGTCTGAATCATATCCTTTGTAATCTTGTCTCCTTCCTTAATTTCCTTTGTTACTCGTACAATTTCGGTCTTATTTGTAATTCCACGGTTAAACATTGGTGTAATTCCAAAACAGATAAGAAGCGAAATCAGAATGCAGCCCACTCCCACGACGGTTCTATTTCTAAATAAACTCATGTATAATTCCTCCTAATTTCAAAATGTATATGCTAATAAACCCTAGTGACAGGCAGGGTGCAAGAGGCATTGATAGGTCTTTTCTCTCCTGCTTTTTAATTTTGTGTATGAATGGAAATGCAGTGAAAACTAATATCTGTAATGAAAGCCCTACTATCACAGCAAGGTTTGTTGCTTGTAAACCGAGCACCAGCCCGGTGGCAGCGACTAATTTAATGTCGCCACCACCTAGACGGTTTGGTGCTATCCATGTAGCAATAATGAATAATGGAACTGCTGCCAATATTCCCATCAAATGAATTAGTCTAAAGTCCAGAAATGAAATACATGCGATCAAGCTCCAAATAAATGGAGGTATCTCTCGTTTCTGTATATCTGTCCAAGCTGCCCCTACCAATAGACATACAAATAGCACTGCCTGAAACATGATCTTATCCGGCATAATCTTATCCGGCATAATTAAACATCTCTTGAATTTTTCTTGACAGTGTCGGCATAACAATATTGCCAAACAGAGCATAAAGTCCTGCCAGCAGCAATGCACCTAATACAACTGCAATCAAGATTTTTATTGCAGTATCAATATAACCTTCTCCTTTGTTGTTACTTAATGCACTCTGCATCTTAATAGCCTGTCTCGACATATATTGATTTGCTCTTTTCATTAACTTCTTCATAGATATTTTCCTCAATCTTTCTTAGTTGTTTTTTGTTTGTTTGTAAAAAATGAGACAGCATCAAAATGACCTGTCTCGACTTCTATTTGAACTTTATACTTTTATCCACTCATAACGTGGATAGGCAAGATGTCCGTGTACCTTTCCACGTTATTGGTGAATATATTATCTATACACGGACCAGCCTGCTTTAGGTTTGTCCCGAATCCGATTCATTTTGCCTCCTTATGTAGTATCTACTCTCACAAAAACCAAAAACACCCTCCCTATAAGCACTAATAGAAGGAGAAGAACCTTTACCATTTCTAAGAACAGCTTTAACACTTCCAGAACCATCAATCCTATCCATTTTAGTATTGTAAGCAATAATACTCCGACTCCATAAAAGAATCTCTTCATAGTGAACACTCTCCTTCCTATGACCATACATTTGATAATGAAGATAGAACTTCGTCATCTTCAGCACAAACTTCTTTTTCTGCAACCCGATCTTCACTAGCTGCTGTATGCATTATTGTTGGTAATGCTGTTCTTCCAACAAGAGAAGAACAAAGAAGTGTTACAACCTCTTTCATTACCTTATCAGTAACTCTTTGTTCCATATCCTCTAAGTCCATCTTACTAATAAATCCTTCATTATCTTTCTGTTCCCTAGCGGCATCACTTAATAACTCGTCTCTTGTGTAATTACGAATATTTCTTAGGACTGAATCAATAATAAAGTTATTCTGTGATTTATGGACACCTTTATTTAGACTCTGTAAGGTCTGATGAACTTCAAGATGGTCTTCCTTTGTTAAGTTCAAACGGAAGGTATACTGAATTACATCATCCTTGTTTTTGACCTTACCCATCTTACCTACCTCCTTGAATTTCTCAGGGCTATTCTTGCCATCATTTCGTATCCTTTGGCATTTGCTTTTACATCTAGCTTATACTCAATGTTAGGCAACTGTACACTACAGTAATTCTTTACAACACTCGCCCCACCACCAACTATAATAATTGGCGTCGTCTGTATGTTGATTTCCAACTCTCTTAATGAGCGGATAATCATGTCTGCATAATCTTTTAAGTATCTATCTAAGAGATTTGTGACCTCTCTTGGTACATTTGTTAATTGACGGTATCTGATATAGTGCTCGATGTCTGCTTCATCTAATTCGTAATTAAAATTCTTAACACAATCTCGATTGATATCCCTCATACAGGTAATTAATCCATGTGGTAAGCTATTGCACCTTCTATCATCTGGCTTTTTGTTGATTACAGGCATAATGTCGATTGTCCAAGAACCTATATCCACAACAACAGCCCTTCTTTGAAAGTTTGGTATCATCTCTGCTACTGCAGAATAACACTGAGGATACACAGACACTTTTACAATCTTGATATGATATTCCTTCTCTTCAAACTTAAAATTGATTTCCTCATTCTTAGACAGATAGTCAATAAAAGCTTGCTTCTCCTCTCCAAACCTTGTAAGTGGTAACCCAACTGCCAGGTAAATATTTGTCTTAAGTATATTTCCTCTCTTCCTTAATTCCTTTGCTATTGCTGCCAGTGTAAGGAGATAAAAATCTTCGTTTTCTACCTTAGTATTTTTCACTTCTAGACGTTCCCCACCAATGTTGTAATACTTTCCTTTATACTCTAATACATCCTTATAAAATGTCGGTGATGGGTTTTCTTCGATTGACGTGGTAAAGACTGTTGCTGCTGTCTTAACATGGCTCCATCCATGATCTACGCCAATGACTTCCATATTCTTATCCAAGTTTTCATACCTCCTATTTTTTCTTCTAATGATCCAACTCATTTGCTTAGCCTACTTTCTATCCAACAACTTTTTCATACATGGAAAGCAATATCCCTCTGACTGCCTATATGTACAACCATCACATTCACTTTCCTTATCTATATTCTGCTTTATAGGCTTCTTCTTATCTTTGTAGCAACGATTGGTAATACATCTGTTATCGTTACCCCAGAAAAATTTGCATTTCATGCAAGACTTTAAATCTCTATCTAATTGCTGCTTTGGAGATAGTACTTCTTGCTTATGCTTCTTGTTTATACTTGAAATAATCCTCACCGAATTTCCTCCTCCCTGGGGGAAAATGCTTTGTGGATTTCTTTCAACTCTCTGTCTGCTCTTCCTGCAACTTTTGCTAATGAAAGGACTATCAGATAATTAATCATGATTATAACTATGATAGCTGATACTATTACCATTCCTTGCATCCTCCTGCTTATATTCATAACTAAAAGTTATGTATGTGTACGCCGCTTATCTCAAAGCACCTCATCGCCCCGTACACAAAGGATGTACTCATCCCGGGGAGTTACATGGCGAACCCTGTCGCCCCACGACACCAATTGGTGTTTACGAGATTCTTATATCTAACTGATACAGAAACCATCTCCTCTTCAGCCATTTCGAGGATAGGGAGTCTCTATAACCCCCCTGTAAGTTATTATCCTTCCGCCGTATTGTTATCTACCATAACTCGCTCCACCTTCACCTTTCGGTCCTTGGGCTCTTATGGCAAGTCTTGACTGATTTCCTGTCTTGGAAATACACCGGAATTTTCCGTGTTGTAACTGATATTAAAGCTACTTGAAGAAGCTTTGGCATCTCTGCCGTTGTTGGATTTAGTTTACCGCCTATTTACTGATTTGAAAATTCCACAGCATGGTAAAGTTTTTAGAAACTTACCTTCTCGTGGTAAAAATAAAATCATTATGCTTTTTGACTATGACTTGTTTAGTTGAAAGCATTTACTTCGTAAATTCCTCCTGCAACGAAAAAAGACACCTTTCTAAAAGTTAACTTTTAGAAAAGTGTCCATGTAGTGCAAAATATTAAATTGGCTTCTTTAGAGGGAACTCAGCATTATCGTGTATTATCACTTACTATGCGAGTCTAAAATGTTGTCTTTTTGTTGTCCTTAGGAAATCCAACATGCTTCAAACCCCTGATTTTACTGACTTTACTTATCCAATGTTTTCATCGTCGGAAACAATAAAACATCCCTTATCGCTGCAGCATCAGTAAGTAACATAATAAATCGATCTATACCGATTCCTATTCCTCCTGTAGGAGGCATACCATATTCTAAGGCTGTAAGGAAGTCCTCATCTGTCTCGTTAGCCTCATCATCACCTGCTGCACGGAGGGCCTCTTGAGCATCAAATCTTCCCTTCTGATCAATGGGATCATTAAGCTCTGAGAATGCATTTGCCATTTCACGCTTGGTAATAAAGAGCTCAAATCTCTCTGTATAATCAGGATTCTCTGGCTTTCTGCTAGCCAAGGGTGATATCTCCACAGGATGATCCATAATGAATGTAGGTTGAACTAAATGCTCCTCTACATATTCTTCAAAGAAGAGATTTATTATATCACCTCTCTTATGCCTATTCTCAAATTCAATATTACGCTCCTTAGCCAGAGCCTTAGCAGCTGCTTCATCCTTAATCTGGTCAAAATCAATACCTGTATACTTTTTGATAGCTTCAACCATAGTAAGTCTTTCAAAAGGCTTTGATAAATCAATTTCTTCACCATCATAGGTAATAGTTGTTGTGCCTAATACCTTATCTGCTACATTACGGAAAAGATCCTCTACAAGATCCATCATTCCATAATAGTCAGTATATGCTTGATACAGCTCCAGCAAGGTAAATTCCGGGTTATGTCTTACAGACAGACCCTCATTACGAAATACCCTGCCAATCTCATACACCCTATCTAAACCGCCTACAATAAGCCTCTTTAGATATAGCTCAAGAGAAATCCTAAGGAACATATCCTGGTCTAATGCATTATGATGGGTAATAAAGGGCTTTGCTGCCGCACCACCTGCATTAGGAACAAGCACAGGAGTTTCGACCTCAATAAAATCCTTGCCATCCAAATAGCTTCTAATCTCTCTCATAATTAAGGATCTCTTAATAAATGTATCCCTAACATCTGTATTTACCATTAAGTCAACATATCTTTGACGATATCTGGTATCGGTATCCCTTAGTCCATGAAATTTCTCAGGTAGGATTTGTAAGCTTTTTGAAAGAAGTACTACGTTTTTCGCCTTAATTGATATCTCTCCAGTATGAGTTTTAAATACTATTCCTTCAATTCCTACGATATCTCCAGCATCATACTTCTTAAAATCTGCATATGGTTCTTCACCAATCTCGTCTTTTCTAACATAGGCCTGAATGTCACCCTTTAAATCTCTGACATTGCAAAAGGAAGCCTTACCCATTATACGCTTTGTCATTATACGACCAGCAATTGACACAATTTTCTCTTCAAATTCTTCAAAGTTATTAATTATATCAGAGGAGTAATTGGTCACATTATATTTCATAATCTGAAATGGATCTGTTCCTTTTTCCTGAAGCTCAGTTAGCTTTGCTCTCCTAACCTTGAGCAATTCATTTATATCCTGTGTCTCCTGTTGATTTTGTACTCTTTCGTCAGCCACGTTACCTCACCTCTTATCGTCTATACCGATATCTTCTTAGTCTTTTAATATTTAGTAGAAATCTATACAATTAGCTGTTAGACTTTTGAATTTCTAATATTTCATATTTTATAACTTCACCATGTGTCTCAACATCCACGGTCTCTCCAACTTTCTTGCCAAGCAGTGCACTGCCAAGAGGAGATTCGTTTGATATCTTCCCTTTAAGACTATTGGCTTCAGTTGATCCAACAATTTTATATGTTAGTTCCTCTTTGTAACCAATATCATAAATACGAACCTTACAACCAATGTTAATCATATTAACATCTACTTCGTCTTCAATAACAACTTCCGCATTCCTAAGGATCTTATCAATCTCTTCTATTCTTGCTTCAATGTCTCTCTGCTCATCTTTAGCAGCATCGTACTCAGCATTCTCAGAAAGATCCCCCTGCTCTCTTGCCTCTTTAATCTTTTGGGCAACTTCTTTTCTTTGATTAACCTTTAAATCATGAAGCTCATCTTCTAGTTGTCTCAGCCCTTCATAAGTCAATATGTTTTTCTTCTCTACCATAAACACTTTCCTCCATATTGCATATTACTTTTAATTCCATACAACACATTCAAAATATTATATATCATCAGTTGTTTCTTGTCAACAATATAATTATTCTGATAATTTCTTATAATTCATCATTTTATTCATAAAGTTTTGACAATATTCGATATAAGTCCTATTAACTGTCAGCTTGATGTATTTGTTTGATATTTCTTATCATAAAGTTTTTACCTTTTTGTGCACACTATATCTTATCTTTATAGCATATAAAATATTCAGAGTTTTTATGAATATTACATTATATTCTTATAAAGAAATCGAATTTAAAGGTTGTTTCATAGATAACCCCCTAGTATAATAGTCCAAAATAAGTATAAGCTACTAAATATCCATAATTAATTTATAATTGTTAGCCTTAACATTTGTAAGGAAATCATGTATGTCCTTTAATGGATTGTCAAATCCCATTCCACTACGAACTGTTTCGTAGCCATGGGAATCAGTTCCGGCAAAGCCTGGAAGACTATGCTTCCTTGCGTATTTTGCAGCCTTATTATCAAATTCCACGTTTCTATTACCCACATTATATACTTCTACTGCATCTACTAGTTTCGGGAACAAACGCACTTCCTTAATATAAGGTCTTATTCTGAATGGATGGGCATGGACTACATATCCTCCAGCCTCATGGATAATCCTATACTGCTCTTCTAAGGACCAACTAAGCATCTCAGGGTGGTTTCTCATCCATTTATGGTCTAATCCGTAAATCAAGAATTCCGTGCCCTTATAATTGGACTCCCATCCAAAGAATACGGATAAGCCAATACTATCCCCTTCCTTCTTAGCATTTTCATAGCCCTTACAGAACAAATCTACCCGTTCCTCCCAAGGTAGATCATGGGGAATAGCTGTATTGCCGTTAAAAAAATGATCTGTCACTATAATGCCAGAATACCCTGCAGCCTTATATATTCTTGCCTGTTCAACTCCCGTCTTAATAGAGCATGCACTTGCTTCGATTGTATGTAGATGGGTTTCATACATATATAAGCCCAAACCAACACCTAACCTTTCTATTTTATAACAATGTCTTATTATTCATTTACATCTATTGTTGATAATGCCCTTCACTACAAATAGATTTTTTATAATTGTTCCTATTATACATCATTTCTAATAATATTCAAACCCTTTATTCATCGAGTAGTGCTTCTAAGGCCCTTTACTCACTTAAAATCATCCCCATGGGAACGTATGATTGTAATTTTGCTAGAAAAATACTAAGTCTTGTGTTATAATCTTTACGAATAATCTACATATAGAATTTTGTTGAAGGGGAATGTAAACCATGGAACAGTATAATGGAAGTCAAATAGTTGTATTAGAAGGACTTGAAGCAGTCCGCAGACGTCCTGGAATGTATATAGGAAGTACCGGGCCAAGAGGTCTTCATCACCTTATCTGGGAGATTATAGACAATGGCATAGATGAACATCTAGCCGGTTTTTGTAATAAAATCAATGTTACAATTCGAAAGGATGAGGGTATTGAAATAATTGATAATGGACGAGGAGTTCCTGTTGATATCCATCCTATCAAGAAAATACCTACTGCACGAGTAGTTTATACCGTGCTTCATGCTGGAGGAAAGTTTGGTAGTACAGTGTATAAGGTGTCTGGTGGTCTTCATGGCGTTGGTGCATCTGTAGTAAATGCTCTCTCTAAGCATATGATTCTGGAGATAAAAAGAGACGGCAAAATATATCGAGACGAATATGTGAACGGTGGACATCCCATAACCGAATTGGAAGATGGTCTTCTTCCTGTTGTTGGTAAATGTAACAAATCAGATACTGGTACAAGAATTATATTCTATCCTGATGATTCAATCTTTGAAACTGTGGATTTTAAGGCCGAAATTATTCAGAAAAAATTAAAGGAAATAGCATATCTTAATAAAAGTCTTCAGCTTGATTTTTATGATGAAATTACCGGTATTTCAAAAAGCTATATGGAGGAATTCGGTATCAAAAGCTTTATTTCTTATATTATCAAAGATACTCCTACTATCCATGACGAACCTATTTATTTGGAGGGAAGAAGCGGTGATATTGAAGTAGAAATGGCCTTCCAATATACAAATAATTATTCCGAACAGATAAATTCCTACTGTAATTGTATTAATGTCGTAGATGGGGGCACCTTAGTAACTGGTTTTAAGACAGGCCTTACTCGAGTGATGAACCAGTATGCCAGAGAGCTAGGTATCTTAAAGGATAAGGATGAGAATTTTGACGGCAAGGATATTCGTAATGGCATCGTTGCTATCGTGTCTATAAAACATCCAGACCCACAATTTGAAGGACAAACAAAGACTAAGCTTGGCAATACTGATGCCAAAAGTGCTGTAGAGGATGTCTTTACCCAGGAAGCTCAGCGTTGGTTTGATAAAAATATTGAGGTGCTTAAGGCTGTACTAGATAATTCAATGAAATCCTTTAGTGCCAGAAAAGCCAGTGACAAGGCCAGAACTGCTGTGTTAAAACAATTAATTGATGTAGATACTAGAAGTAAGCTTGCTTCCTGTTCATCAAGAAAGTCAGCAGAATGTGAATTATATATTGTAGAGGGAGATTCAGCTGGTGGTACTGTTAAGACAGCCAGAAACCGTCGTGTACAAGCTGTTCTTCCCCTAAGAGGTAAGATCCTTAATGTAGAGAAGGCTTCTCTTGAAAAGATACTTGTAAATAATGAAATAAAAGCAATGATTGCAACCTTTGGATGTGGAATAGGTGATGAATTTGATTTATCAAAGCTAAACTACGATAAGATTATTATTCTTACTGATGCCGATGTTGACGGTGCCCACATAAGCACCTTGCTTCTTACCTTCTTTTATCGTTTTATGCCAGAGCTTATATCTGAAGGAAAAGTATATAAGGGCCTTCCCCCTCTATACAGAGTGGAGTATGAGACTACAAAGAATAAAAAGAAGTCAAAAGCATCTAAATACCTATATAACGATTTTGAACTTGAGAAATTTCGAAAAAATGATAATTATAAGATTATTAATACCCAACGATATAAGGGTCTTGGTGAAATGGACGCCCACCAGCTTTGGGAAACAACCCTTGATCCAGCCACAAGAACATTGGCTAAAATAACTATCAGTGACACCTTGGAAGCCGATGAGATAACAAGTACCCTGATGAGCAGTAATGTTCCTCCTAGGCGTACTTTCATAATGGAAGAAGCTAAATACGCCAAGTTAGATATATAGGCTCCAAATCTATTTATATTAGGAGGTAACAATGAAAGATCAAAATCAAAACGATCACATAATCCATTTGGATTTTTCTGAAGAAATGAAGACTAGCTTTCGCGATTATGCCATGAGCGTAATAGTATCCAGGGCAATTCCTGACGTAAGGGATGGGCTTAAGCCTGTGCAACGAAGAATTCTGTACTCCATGCTGGAGTTGGGACTTGATCCTGCTAAGCCTCATAGAAAAAGTGCACGTATTGTTGGAGATACTATGGGTAAATACCACCCCCATGGAGACAGCTCGATTTATGACGCCTTGGTGCATATGACAGAGGATTATTCACTTATGCTACCTTTGGTGGATGGCCATGGTAACTTCGGCTCTATTGATGGTGACGGCGCCGCTGCCATGCGTTATACAGAGGCAAGACTTTCACCAGGGGCAACTGCTCTTTTGGACCATTTAGAAAAGGGATTAATAGATTTTAACCCGAATTTTGATGGCAGTGAAAAGGAACCTGTAGTTCTTCCTGCTATGATACCTAATCTTTTGATAAATGGTACAACAGGTATTGCTGTAGGTATGGCAACCAATATTCCACCCCACAATCCTGATGAGGTAATTGACGGCGTTATTACATACATGGATAATCCCAATGTTACTATCAAGGATTTAATGAAGCACATACCTGCACCTGATTTCCCTACTGGTGGAACAATAATCAATGTTGATGATATGGAACCGCTATATGAGACCGGTGAGGGAAGAATCCGTGTTCGCGCTAATGTTGAAATTGAAAATGGAGATTCTGGTAGAAAAAATATTGTTATTACTGAGATCCCTTATACTATTGCAGGTAATAAGCTAAAGCTTGTGGAGAGTCTTTCAAATCTCATTAAGGATAAGGTCTTTGATGAAATATATGACGTAAGGGATGAATCCTCCAAAGAGGGAATTCGCATTGTTATAGAGGTCAAAAAAGACAGAGATATCGAAAACCTCATGAATGGTTTATACAAGAAGACCGTTATGGAGGACACCTATGCTGTCAATCTCTTAGCAATCAAGAATCAGCAACCTGTAATATTTAATTTAAAGAGCTTGATTAGTGAATTCGTAGATTTCCAAGTGGAGTTATACACTAAGGAATTTAATTATTTACTAGACAAAGCAGAGAAAAGGCTAGAAATAGTTGGGGGCTTAATTAAAGCTACTGATGTAATTGATCTAATTATTGAAATTCTTAGAGGAAGCTCCTCTGTCAAGCAGGCTAAGGCATGCTTAATGGAAGGTAATATAGAGGGAATACGTTTTAAATCTGATGCTTCAATGAAGGAAGCTGCTACCCTAAGCTTTACTGAGAGACAGGCTGATGCCATACTTGCCATGCAGCTATCCAAATTAATCGGTCTTGAGATTCTTAAGCTTCACGATGAAGAAGGCAACTTAAATGACTCTATAAAGGAATATAAGAAAATACTTGGAAGTAACAAGGAGCTTTACAAGATAATAAAGAAGCGTTTAACCGAATATAAGAAGATCTTCCATTCTCCACGTAGAACTAAGCTGGTTAATGCTAAAGTCAGTGATTATGTAGAAGAGATAAAGATCGAAGACATATATGTATTAATAGACCGTTTTGGATACACCAAATCCTTAGATGCTGCTAGCTATTCAAGAGTACTTGAGGAAAACCTCAAGGAATACAACCATATTATTCAGATGAAGAATAATGACAAATTATGCGTCTTTACAGCTGAAGGTAATATGTTTCAGGTTAAGGCAGAAAACATACCTCGGTGCAAGATGAAGGATAGGGGTGCCTTAATTCATACCCTATGCAAGCTGGATAAAGAAGATGTAATTCTCTATACCTCATTTGAACAGTTATTCGAGTCTCAGCTACTCTTTGTAACAAAGAATGGATTTGTTAAGCAGGTTTCCGGTGCTGAATTTGAGACTAATCGCGCTCAGATTAACGCTACTAAATTAGAAGCTAATGATAAAGTAGTTAGTATAACCCTATTGTCAGCTGGAGAAATTCTTGCAAATAATAGTAAAGTAATTATCTTAACCGAAAATGGTTTGTCCTTAGGCTTCCCTCTATCCGAGGTGTCTGAATTAAAAAAGACCAGTCGTGGTGTTATAGGTATCAAGCTAGATAAGGATGATACTGTATGCTTTGCTACTGCCCTTAACCCCAACATCGAAAACTTTGTCTATAAGGACAAGGAATTAAGCGCAAGAAAAGTCCGCAACCGCAAGCGAGCAGACAAAGGTCAAAAAGCCAAGCTATAAATATTTATTACAAAGGATGCACTTTCCTATTATATAAAATACAAGCCCTTCTTTCGTCAGTTTGAAAAGAAGGGCTTATTAAGGGGTAATAAAAAGCTATTATTAAATTGACTTACTATCTATAAAATCAGTAGAAAGCTAAATGCTTTCACTGGTCTTTCCATGAATATAATGATAATTCAATCCTTTTTTCTCTAAGCTTGCTCTCATATGCTGCACTCCTAGCTTCTTGATAAGCTCTTCCATACGTAATACCAAATCCTCAAGTGCTAAAAAATACTCTGTTAGTTTATCATTTAATTCTTCATCCTCATTTAAAAGTGAAGCCTCTAGCTGATAGGATAACTCTGCTACAGATGTGCCTCCTACAGTAATTAATTTGCTTCTAAGTGTCTGAGTAATCATCCTTAGACCATCATAATTACTAGCTTCAATCATGGATTTTAGAAGTGTGAGCTTGGATTTTATACTTTTAAGGGTAGATAATAGGGCATTTGAATAGTTATCTATATTGCAAAAATAATAATTATATCCGATATTAAAATCAATTTCGGGTATAGTTTCAAATATTTCTTCCATCAAACAATATTCATTCATTCAATCTCCCCCATTGCATCCTAGAATATCATAACAAACACCACATATTGTAACTCTACTGAACTATAATAACACTATACAGTGTATTTGTAAATAATTAAAATACTAAATGAGTACATTTTCCTATATGGAAACTTATTACTTTTTTATTAACATAAGAAGAACACTCGTGACTTTAGTCATAAGTGGTTCATGACTGTAATCAATTAAGAAACTATGCTTATAAAGATATACTTATAAAACAAATAATTAAAATTAATGTCTGTATGAAATCACGGGACTTGCGGTTTATATTAAAATGATGTATTATTAATCATACTTTTTATAATGTTATTCAATTAGTATTAGACTAGGAGGTTAACAAGTGGAAAAAGAATTAATTATTATCCTTAATTTTGGTGGGCAGTTTAACCAGCTTATCGCAAGACGTATCAGGGAATGCAATGTTTATTGCGAAGTATTACCCTATAATACAAGTATTAATAAAATTAAAGAATTGACACCTAAGGGCATTATATTTACAGGTGGACCAGCCAGTGTATATGAGGCTGATGCCCCAAGCTGTGACCCAGAGATCTATACTTTGGGGATTCCTATCCTTGCCATAAATTATGGCTACCAGCTAATGGTACAATCTCTTGGTGGAAAGGTATCCAATATCCCTCATGGTGATTATGTAAATACAAAAGTTAATGTAGATACAGCTTCTAAGCTCTTCAATAATGTAGCCTCTACTACAACTTGTCTAATGAGCCAAACAGATTATATTGAGAGCATTGGCCCAGATTTTAAGAGGACTGCTAGCTCGGAATCCTGCCCTGTTGTAGCAATTGAAAACACCCAGGCCAGCCTATATGGTCTACAGTTTTATCCTGAATCAGATCAGACATCAGAAGGCATTACTATACTGAAGAACTTCCTATATATAATATGTGGCTGTGCTGGCAACTGGAATATGTCATCCTTTGTGGATATGACTATTAAACAGCTAAAAGAAAAAATTGGCGACCAAAAGATACTTTGTGCCCTATCTGGAGGAGTTGATTCCTCAGTGGCAGCTGTTATGATTAGCAAAGCAGTTGGAAAGCAGCTTACATGTATTTTCGTCGATCATGGTCTTTTAAGAAAAAATGAAGCTAATGAAGTAGAGGAAGTATTTACAAAACAATTTGATGTAAATTTAGTTCGTGTAAATGCACAGGAACGCTTCTATGGTAAGCTTGCGGGTGTCACTGATCCTGAAACAAAGAGAAAAATTATTGGCGAGGAATTCATAAGAGTTTTTGAAGAAGAAGCCAAGAAAATCGGTAAAGTGGATTATCTTGTACAGGGAACCATCTATCCTGATATTATAGAAAGTGGTTTTGGTAAGACTGCAGGTATTAAGAGTCACCACAATGTAGGCGGTCTACCTGATTATGTTGACTTCAAGGAAATTATTGAGCCCTTAAGAGATTTGTTTAAAGATGAAGTCAGAAAAGCCGGACTAGAACTGGGTATTCCTAAAAATCTAGTGTTTCGTCAACCCTTCCCAGGACCTGGACTTGCAGTACGCATCATCGGCGATATTACTCCAGATAAGGTAAAAATCCTTCAAGATGCTGACTTTATCTACCGAGAGGAAATTGCAAAAGCAGGCCTCGATAAGACAATCAGCCAGTACTTTGCTGTACTTACTAATATAAAGAGTGTAGGTGTCAAGGGGGATGAAAGAACCTATGATTATACCGTGGCCCTACGCGCTGTAAGCACTACTGATTTTATGACTGCCAATTATGTTGAAATCCCTTGGAATATCCTAGGCCTCATCTCTAAGCGTATTGTCACTGAAGTAGATTATGTTAATCGTATCTGCTACGATATTACAGGAAAGCCACCAGCAACGATTGAGTTTGA
>CAZMYP010000057.1:2909-14432 GCA_964570535.1 uncultured Herbinix sp. | reverse complement strand
TATTAATCAGGAGATTACCTATGACGAGGCTGAAGAGATAGCATTAGAATATGGAATCATCGCAGAAAAGGAAATCAAGATTAATGAAGTAGAAGAGCTCTTAAAGGAAGAAGATGAGGATCCTACAACTATGGTGAAGCGTCCTCCTGTTGTCTGTGTTATGGGTCACGTTGACCATGGTAAGACATCACTTCTTGATGCTATCAGGCAAGCAAATGTTACCTCCAGAGAAGCAGGAGGAATAACCCAGCATATCGGTGCATATATGGTTGATATTAAGGGAGAGAAGATAACCTTTTTAGATACACCTGGCCATGAAGCATTTACATCTATGCGTATGAGGGGTGCCAAGGCTACTGATATTGCTATATTAGTAGTAGCAGCAGATGATGGGGTTATGCCTCAGACTATTGAGGCTATTAATCATGCAAAGGCAGCCGGTGTACAGATAATAGTAGCAATTAATAAGATAGATAAACCAAGTGCCAATATTGAGCGTGTTAAGCAAGAACTTACAGAACATGAATTAATTGCAGAGGACTGGGGTGGAAGCACCATTTTTGTTCCAGTATCGGCTCATACTAATGAAGGTATAGAACAGCTTCTCGAGATGATAATTCTGACTGCGGAGATGGAGGAGCTTAAGGCAAATCCTAATCGTACTGCCAGAGGCATTATTATTGAGGCTGAGCTTGATAAGGGAAGAGGTCCTGTGGCAACCATACTAGTTCAAAAGGGTACCTTAAAGGTGGGAGATAATATTGCAGTTGGATCCTCCTATGGTAAGGTTCGAGCTATGATAGATGATAAGGGCAGAAGGGTTGAAGAGGCATTGCCTTCTACACCTGTAGAAATACTTGGATTGAACACAGTTCCTGATGTTGGTGAAATATTTATGTCAACTGAAAATGAGAAGGAAGCCAGGACTATATCTGAAGCGTTTATTACCCAGGGGAAGGAAAGATTGATTGCAGATACTAAGGCAAAGCTATCATTAGATGGGTTATTCTCACAAATTCAAGCCGGTAATATAAAGGAATTGAACTTAATTATTAAGGCTGATGTTCAGGGCTCTGTAGAGGCTATGAAGCAAAGCTTAATTAAGCTTAGTAATGATGAGGTTGCTGTTCGAGTAATACATGGTGGAGTTGGTGCCATCAATGAATCAGATGTAATTTTAGCCAGTACCTCCAATGGTATTATTATTGGATTTAATGTAAAACCTGATACTATGGCAAAGGAAAGAGCTGATTATGAAAATGTTGATATAAAGCTTTATCGTGTCATTTATAATGCAATTAATGATGTTGAATCAGCTATGAAGGGTCTTCTTGATCCTGTATATGAAGAAAAAATCATAGGTCATGCTGAAGTTCGTCAGATATTTAAAGCATCAGGCTTAGGTACGATAGCAGGCTCATATGTTCTGGATGGCAAAATTACCAGAGGCTGTAAGGTTCGTGTATTTAGAGATAACAAGCTATTTCATGAGGGAAACCTAGCTTCTCTTAAGAGATTCCAGGATGATGTTAAGGAAGTAGCTGCAGGCTATGAATGTGGTCTAGTATTTGAGAAATTCCAAGATTTAATGGTTGAAGACAAGGTAGAGTTTTATGTAATGGTAGAAGTGCCCAGGTAAATATAAGATTCGTCTTATCTTGCCTGATAGGAGGTTGTTATGAGGAAAAATAGCATTAAAAACACCAGAGTTAACAATGAGGTAAAAAAGGAGCTAAGCATTTTAATTAATCGTGAGATTAAAGATCCTAGGATTAATCCAATGACCTCAGTTGTTGATGTAGAGGTGGCACCTGATTTGAAGACAGCAAAGGTATATATAAGTGTATTGGGAGATGATGAATCTAGAATAGAAACCCAAGAAGGGTTAAAAAGTGCAGCATCCTTCATAAGAAGCCAATTAGCCAAGTCATTAAATTTAAGAAATACACCTGAGCTAACATTTATACTGGATAATTCAATTGAATATGGTGTAAATATGTCAAAGAAAATCAATGAGATTAATGCACAATCAAATGACAATAATTTTAATGAGTGATGGATACAGTCCTATATAATTAAGGAAAATTATATAGGACATCCATGAATTACAAGAATTGAGGGAAATAATTTATGGGGTTATTTACATTAGATTTACTAGAAAGCGAACTATTAGGAGCTAAAAAAATTGCAATTGCAGGGCATATAAGACCAGATGGAGACTGCATAGGCTCATGTACTGCCTTATACCAGTATTTGATGCAATCTAGACATGAGCTAGGTATACAACAGGTAGACGTATACTTGGAACAATTTGGGCAGGAGTTTAGTATTATTTCTGGACTTGAAAAAATCAGACATACTTATGATTATGATGAAACCTATGATGTATTTATTTCATTGGATTGTAGTGGTCTGGACCGGATTGGACAAGCTATAAGATATTTTGATTCTGCTAAGAGGACGATATGTATTGATCACCACATAACAAATGATAATTTTGCAGATGTAAATCATGTAATCGCTGATGCTTCATCTACCTGCGAGGTGCTTTATGATTTACTTGATTATAGTCTGATAAACAAGGAAATTGCTAAGTGTCTCTATATAGGTATAGTCCATGATACGGGTATATTTAGGCATAGCAGTACATCCTACAAGACTATGGAGATAGCAGCATTACTAATTAAAAAGGGAATAGATTTTACTAAGATTATTGATAAGACCTTTACTGAAAAAACATATATTCAGCTTCAGATTTTGGGTCGTTGCCTTATGGAAAGTAAACTTCTTATGGATGGTAAGGTTATAGTATCTAGTATTAATCGTAAGGTTCTAGCATTCCATGGAGGTATTTATTCTGATTTGGATGGAATAATTGATCAGCTGACTACGTCTAAGGATAGTGAGGTAGCTCTATTTATATATGAAACCGACTATAATGAACATAAAGTAAGCTTAAGGTCAAATGGCCTAGTGAATGTCAGTGCAATAGCTCATAGTTTTGGTGGAGGCGGTCATGTGAAGGCTGCTGGATGTATTATGAATGGAGAAGTTCATGAAATAATTGATAAAATTATTCCGCTTATTAAAGCGCAAATTGAAATCTAGCACTGTAAAGGGACAAGATATTGACTAATGGAATTATAAATATTTATAAAGAAAAAGGATATACCTCTCATGATGTAGTTGCAAAAATGAGAGGTATATTAAAAATGAAGAAAATAGGTCATACTGGAACCCTGGATCCTGATGCAGAGGGTGTATTACCAGTATGTATTGGAAAGGCTACCAAGGTAGTTGATTTGATTGTTGAGAAGGATAAAACCTATGAGGCAGTCCTAAAGCTGGGCCTTGTAACAGATACTCAGGATATGACAGGTACTATTATCAGAACAGCTAAGGTTGATGTCAGCCTAGATCAGATACGGCAGGCAGTTGATGGTTTTATAGGAGGCTATAATCAAATTCCACCAATGTATTCAGCCCTTAAGGTAAATGGAAAGAAGCTCTATGAACTGGCACGCCAGGGAATGGAAATAGAGAGAAAGCCTCGAAGGGTAGATATTCATGACATTCAGATATTGGGTTACAATCCCTTATTTAATGAAGTAAAGCTACGAGTGGATTGTGGAAAAGGTACTTATATTAGAACTCTTCTTTATGATATTGGTGAGGTCCTTACTTGTGGTGGTGCAATGAAAAGCCTTGTGCGTACTAAGGTAGGCAGCTTTTTGATTTCTGAGTCACTACGACTAGATAGGGTAGAGGAATATGTCAGTAATGAAACCATTAATAATCATATTATTCTAGTGGAGGATATGTTTGTTTCCTATCCTAAGGTAGTTGTGGAGAGTGAATATCATAAGCTGATTTATAATGGAAATAAATTTTGTGAAGAGCATATAGATAAAATGCTTTCTCAATTTGATGATATAGATAATATTGATTTAGTTCGAGTATATGATTCAGAAGGTGCTTTCATAGGTATTTACCGTTATGTAAATGAAGAAAAAAAATTTACTGCTGAAAAAATGTTTCTATAATTATTATTGGAGGACTTGATGGAATATATAGCAGGAATAACCGATTTTGAATTAACTAATAGTGCTGTGACCTTAGGAAAATTTGATGGTCTTCATCAGGGACACCAAATGCTTATTGATCAGGTGTTGTCTTGTAGGGAACATGGCTATAAATCTGTTGTATTTACATTTTTATATCACCCCTATAATCTTTTTTCTGAAAATGAGTTTAAACAAATATATACTGAGGAAGAGAAGAAGAAAAGACTTGAGGAAATGGGACTGGACGTGCTTATTTCATATCCATTTACCAATGAAACAAAGAATATAAAGCCTGAGGATTTTATTAAGGATATTCTTGTTGGTATGCTTGATGCTAAAATAGTTGTTGTAGGTAATGACTTTAGATTTGGCAGTAATCGCAGTGGTGATGTGGCAATGTTAAAGGCTATGGGGTCAAGCTATGGCTTTAAGGTAATAGCATTTGATAAAAAAAGGCTGAATTCTACCATTATAAGTAGTTCTTCTATAAGAAAGGAACTTGAAAACGGTAATATGGAGGAGGCAAACCTTTTGCTGGGACGACCCTATTACATTCATGGTAAGGTTCTTCATGGGAGAAAGATAGGCAGAACCCTAGGTATGCCAACGACTAACCTAACCCCTCCTCAGATTAAGTTACTTCCTCCATGTGGTGTCTATACCTCAAGGACCATTATCGATGGAGTATCCTATCCTGGTATGACCAATATAGGATATAAGCCAACAGTGGGTGGGGAAACCAATAAGGGTGTTGAAACCTATATATTTGATTTTGATATGGATTTGTATGGCAAGGAGATTGATGTGGAGCTTCTAACCTATACCAGGCCTGAAATAAAGCTTGATAGTCTAGATGAACTAAAGCTTAAGATGGAAGAAGATTTAGCCTTTGGTAGAAGCTATTTTAATATTTAGAAGTCATTGACTATAATATCCTATTATGGTAATATTTAATTATATAATTGATAGGGAGGGAGTTATTTAATGGAAAAATTACAAGAAAAGAAAAATTTTGGTGTACCAGTTACTATCCTTGTTATGGTTGCATATCTTATAGGCTATTCCATAACAAGAAGCCTAGGATCTACCTTGTTTGTCGCTATATTATTTGCTGGGGTAGTATTTTCATTTCAGTTTGATGACAGGGTGAAGAACGCAATAAAGCATTCTTACATTTTTGCTATCATTGTACATTTAGTCTATCTATTATTTGATTTATTTGATGATTTTATTGGTTTATTTGGAGGAAGAATTAACACTATTAATGCATATGAAGATATGTTTTATAAGGTAAATGTATTTAGAAAGTTTTTTAGCTATGTATATACATATGGTTTGCTCATAGTGGAGATAGCTATAACAGTGATATTTGTATTGTTTTTAATTATGTCTCTGTTAAACAAGGATGTAAAGATTGGTTTTGTATCAAGTATTCTTGGTGAAGGAGCTCCAAAGCCTAAGAAACAGAAGCCTGTATATCAGCAGCAACCTCAGGTTCAGCCTGTACCAACCTATAATCAGGCACCAATTGCGCCACAGGCACCAATTGCGCCACAGGCACCAATTGCACCACAGGCACCAATTGCGCCACAGGCACCAATTGCACCCCAGGCACCAATTGCACCCCAGGCACCAATTGCACCTCAGCAGGCTCCAGTAGCACCCCAGGCACCAGTTCAGGGTTCGGGATGCCCTAAGTGTGGTAATGCAAATGACCCTGATGCATTATTCTGCGGAACTTGTGGTAATAAGTTGAAGTAAACTTAATAGACATTATTTGATGAAGAATTATGACCTATATTTATATGATCAACAAGTTATATATTTGTAGTTGAAATCATGGATATAATGTGTTAAGATAACTTTTGTAATTAATTTAGCCAATACTCAGATTAAGGAGACTCCGACCTGTTCTTGGTATTTGGCGGTTAACATTAAAGGAGGAAGAATTATGATTAGTAAAGAGAAAAAAGCAGAGATAATTAAGCAATATGGAAGAACACCAGAGGATACAGGTTCACCAGAGGTTCAGATCGCATTGTTAACAACAAGAATTCTTGAGTTAACTGAGCATTTGAAGATTAATAAGAAGGATCATCACTCAAGAAGAGGACTTCTAAAGATGGTTGGACAAAGAAGAGGTCTACTGGAGTATCTTAAGAAGACTAATATTGAAGGTTATCGTGAGCTTATCGAACGCTTAGGCCTAAGAAAGTAATTTCATTCATTATAGTATTTATGGTGAAGACCTCATCTTCAGGGAAATCTTATTAGAGATTCGGTGTCATGGCTGTAAGCACTGATTAAGAAAGTAGTAGAATGAGCAACACTTCTCCAATTATAATTTAATAGAATAAGTCGGACGTTTTTACGTCAATGTGGGTGGCACCGCGGGAATTTTCTCGTCCCTCAAAAACAGTTATGTTTTTGAGGGACTTTTTTTCATATAATAGGAAAGTTTCGCAAGCGAAACTATTTCTTGTTTTCTAGAAGGAGGTTTTAATATGAATAAGTATAGAACACATAATTGTAACGAGTTAAGGAAAGATAATGTAGAGCAAAAAATCAGATTAGCGGGATGGATAGATACTATACGTGATCATGGTGGAGTAATATTTATTGATTTAAGAGATAATTATGGTATGACACAGATTGTCATTCATGACGAAGCACTTATAATGGGTCTTGGTCGAGAGACAGTTATCTCAGTCGAAGGCATCTTACAGGAAAGATCCACAGACACTATTAATCCTAAGCTTGCAACCGGAGAGGTTGAGCTGAGAGTAAGCAGTGTGGATGTATTGAGTAAGGCTGTGTCCCAGCTTCCTTTTGATATTAATGAATCTACCCAAACCCGTGAAGATGTTCGTTTAAAATATAGATTTTTAGATTTACGTAACCCTGTAGTTCACAATAATATAATTACACGTTCTAAGATAATCAGCTTTTTACGAAACAAGATGGAGAAAATGGGGTTTGTTGATATTCAGACACCTATTTTGACATCATCATCACCTGAAGGTGCAAGAGACTATCTTGTGCCAAGTAGGAAGCATCATGGAATGTTTTATGCCCTGCCTCAAGCTCCTCAGATATTCAAACAGTTGTTAATGGTTTCTGGATTTGATAAGTATTTTCAGATAGCACCATGCTTTAGGGACGAGGATTCTAGGGCTGACCGTTCTCCAGGAGAGTTTTATCAATTGGATTTTGAGATGGCCTTTGCTACACAAGAGGAAGTTTTTGAAGTAGCGGAAAACGTACTTTATGATACCTTCTCCACATTTTCAGATAAAAAGGTTAGTCCGGCTCCTTTTAGACGAATTCCATATTTTGAGTCTATGCTCAAATACGGAACGGATAAGCCTGATTTACGAAATCCTTTAATAATTAATGATTTATCAGACTTTTTTGCTGATGTAGATTTTGCACCATTTAAGAAAAAACCAGTTAGAGGTATTGTGGCTCCTAATTGTGCTGATATGCCTAAGTCCTTTTTTGCAAAAATGCTTGCTTTTGCTGAAGAAATTGGAATGAAGGGTTTGGGATATATCTCAGTCCTTGCTGATATGGCACTAAAGGGACCTATCGTAAAATTCCTTTCTGAAGAAAAGCAGAAGGAGATTATTACACAGCTTAACCTAAAGGAAAATGATACCTTGTTTTTTATCTGTGATGTTGCTAAATTAGTTGATAAATTAGCTGGTCAAATTCGAACAGAGCTGGGTGTACGCCTTGAGCTTATTGATAAGGATGCATTTGAAATGTGCTTTATAATTGACTTTCCTATGTATGGTAGAAATGAAGACACTGGTGCTATAGAGTTTACTCACAATCCTTTTTCTATGCCACAGGGTGAGATGCAGGCTCTAAATGAGATGGATCCCTTAGATATTAAAGCCTATCAATACGATATAGTGTGCAATGGCGTTGAGCTTTCCTCTGGAGCAGTGAGAAATCACCGCCCTGAGATTATGATTAAAGCATTTGAAATAGCTGGATATACAAAAGAGGATATCGAGAGTAAGTTCTCAGCCTTGTTTAACGCTTTTCATTACGGTGCTCCTCCACATGCTGGTATGGCTCCTGGAGTTGACCGAATGGTTATGCTCCTTACAGAACAGGAAAGTATTCGTGAGGTTATTGCATTCCCTATGAACTCCAATGCGCAGGATTTACTTCTAGGTGCTCCTGGTATGGTTTCAGAGATGCAGTTACGTGATGTTCATATTAAGATCAGATAAGGGGGTAGAAGATATATGTATGATTTTAAACGTTATGAGTCATTGGCAAAGCTTTCACTAAATGAGTCTGAACGAACCTTAATATCCAGCTACGGAGATCTATTAGTAAATAGTTTTGATAGGTTGGATACAATAGATGTCCAGGGTGTTGAGCCTCTTGTCACAGTTTTGGATGTAACAAATGTTTTGCGGGAGGATATAGCAGAAAAGCATATTACAAGAGAAGAGCTCTTATCTAATGCACCTGAACAATCAGACGGATATTTTCAGGTTCCTAGAACTATAGACTAAAGGAGGTAAACCATGGATTGCTTTATTTTGGATTATAATACAGAGGCTATAAATTCAGTTGCACTAGAAGACAGTATAATGCAAAAGGATAAGCCAGTTACAGCAGGCTCAAAAATTCTTGAGAATTTTAATTCTCCTTTAAATGCAACAGTAATTAATAAACTAACTAATGATAAGTATACAATTGCCGGAAAAACCACAATGGATGAGTTTGGTATACCTAGTCTATTTTCTAAAGAACCGGACCAAGTAGCTGGGGCTATTAAGGCTGTTGTAGATGGTGCTGCCACCTTTTCGCTATGTAATGATGTATTTGGCACATACAGAAGGCAGGCTGCCCAGAACAACTGCGCTTATATTCACCCCACTTACGGAACAGTATCTAGATATGGATTAATTTCACTGGTTTCATCTATGGATCAGATTGGTGTCGTATGCAAAAGCCTTTCAGAAGGTTTTGAGCTACTTTCACAGATTGCAGGAAATGATAAGAATGATGGGGCAATGTTTCCTGAAAATGCTTATGCTTATAAGAAAAGGGATAAAGCTATAACTGTAGCTATTCCTGATTTTATAGACCAGGCTGATAAGAATGTTCAGGAAGCAATTGCTGAATTTTCCAGTAATTTTACTAGTACAAACATTACTTTGCCGAATTTTGATATATATAAGCAGGTAATGTATATCCTAAGCTGTGCTGAAATTAGCAATAATATAAGCCGTTATGACGGTATTAATTTTGGTCATCGAACATCTGATTTCACCAATCTGGATGAGCTATATGTTAATTCCAGGACAGAGGGTCTTGGTAGCTATACTAAGCTTGCAGCTATTATGGGATCAATGGTATTGTCTCAGGACCAATATACTCCTTGTTATGAAAAGGCTATGAAGATTCGTCGCCTTATAAAGGATTATTTATCATTTGACAATTATGATATCATAGTTCTTCCTTGTAAAATAAGTGAAGAACCCTATGAGAACCTTTCACTATATTCAATTGCTAACCTAGCAGGTCTGCCTTCTGTTTCATTTTCATATAAGGGACAAGGTATACAGTTGATTGCAAATGTTAAAAATGAAAGCTCATTATTAACAGCTTGGGAGGTGTGTACGAAATGACATATGAAGTAGTAATAGGCCTAGAGGTCCATGTGGAGCTTTCTACTAACTCCAAATTATTCTGTTCCTGCTCTTCAAAATTCGGAGCAGAGCCTAATGAAAACGTATGTCCGGCTTGTCTAGGGATGCCGGGAATGCCAGCTGTTACTAACAAGAAAGCAATTGAGCTTGGTATTGCTGCAGGTCTGGTAACTAATAGTGAGATTACTAAAATTGTTTCCTTTGATAAAAAGAATTACTTTTATCCTGATTTACCAACTGGATATCAGATCACACAATTATTTGCCCCAATTTGTCGTAATGGTTGGGTGGAAATTGAAACAGAGAAGGGAAAAAGAAAAATTACCTTAAAGCAGATTCATATTGAAGCAGATGCTGGAAAGCTGGTTCATGATAATCGTACTGACACAACATTGATTGATTATAACCGCTCTAGTGTTCCCTTGATTGAGATTGTAAGCAACCCTGATTTTCATTCTGCAGAAGAGGTTGTGGCCTATCTAGAAAAGCTCCGTTCTCTTTTAAGCTTTGCAAATATATCTGACTGTAAAATGCAGGAAGGCTCTATGAGATGTGATGTTAATCTGTCAGTTATGCAGGAAGGTGCCAAGGAATTAGGCGTACGTACTGAGATGAAGAATATGAATTCCTTAAAAGCTATTACTGCCGCTATAAATTTCGAGGCACAAAGGCATATAGATGCATTAGAAACTGGCAGTGAGGTATTAGTTCAGGAGACCCGCAGATGGGATGATAATAAAGGCGAATCCTTTTCCATGCGTAAAAAGGAAGATGCAACAGACTATCGTTACTTCCCCAATCCAGAGCTTATGCCTATAGCTATAGATAGTGAATGGATAGATAAAGTCCGTGCTAATCTACCTGAAGCTGCCCATGACAGATTCCAGCGATTAACTGAGAAGTTAGGTCTATCTGAATATGACAGCAGTATAATTACGGGTAGCAAAAATCTCTCTGATATATTTGATAAGACAATGGGCTACTTTAGTAATCCCAAAGAAGTTGCTAATTGGATTATTGTTGAATTACTAAGCATATCTAAGGGTGATAACAAGGGTGATGATGACGTAAAAATTGATTGCAAGAAATTTGCAAAGCTTATAGAGCTTGTTGACACACAGGTAATCAATCGAAATGTTGGTAAAAAGCTGCTTTCACTGGTATTAACTGAGGATATTGATCCATCTGTATATGTGGAGGAAAATAAACTTGGTATGATAAGTGACACAGAAACGATTGATAAAGTCATACAAGAGGTTTTATTAGATAATACAAAATCTGTGGATGAATATAGAAATGGAAATCAAAAGGTACTTGGTTTCTTAATAGGCCAGATTATGAGAAAGCTTGGAGGAAAAGCTAATCCAAAGCTTATTAACATTCAGTTAAAAAAACATCTATCCTAAATATCAAATAAGAGTATATTGAAGGCTGTTCTTATGGAAGACTATGAGAGCAGCTTTTTCTAATTCAAGTCTTTTATAGGCATTTTATTCAATGGATGATATGAATTAGGAAAATTTTTGTAGCATATTGGTTATAATAATGTTATACTTATGTAGTTAGAGCCTTGAGAGGACAACCCGAGACTTCTGAAAAGCCTATTGATTTTTATAATCGGTGGATTTTTCAGTTGTTTCGGTGCCTCCGGCTCTTTCAAATCATATATTTAAAGGAGACCAAAATATGTACAAAAGTTATTCAATGGAACTAGCCGGCAGAACTCTTAGAGTTGATGTGGGTAGAGTAGCAGCCCAGGCTAACGGAGCCGCATTGATGCA
>CAZMYP010000057.1:0-2899 GCA_964570535.1 uncultured Herbinix sp. | reverse complement strand
TTTCAGTTGTTTCGGTGCCTCCGGCTCGTGTAAATATTATACAAGATAAGGAGAACCAAACTATGAACAAAAGTTATTCAATGGAACTTGCAGGCAGAACACTTACAGTAGACATTGGAAGGATGGCTGCCCAGGCTAATGGAGCTGTATTGATGCATTATGGTGATACAGTTGTATTATCAACTGCAACAGCATCAGACAAGCCCAGAGAAGGAATTGATTTCTTTCCATTAAGTGTTGAGTATGAAGAGAAGCTATATGCAGTAGGTAAAATTCCTGGAGGATTTATCAAGAGAGAAGGAAGACCTTCAGAAAATTCTATTCTTACTTCACGTGTTATTGATCGTCCTATGAGACCTTTATTTCCAAGTGATTATAGAAATGATGTAACCTTAAACAATCTGGTACTTTGTGTAGACCAAGATTGCCCACCAGAGCTTGCAGCTATGCTTGGATCATCTATTGCTACCTGTATATCTGATATTCCCTTCGATGGCCCTGTTGCTTCAACTATGGTAGGCTTAATTGATGGAGAATTTGTATATAATCCTAACTCTGCTCAGAGAGAAAAATCAGAAATGGCTCTTACAGTTGCTTCTACTAGGAACAAGATTATTATGATTGAAGCAGGAGCTAATGAAATACCTGAGGATAAGATGATTGAGGCTATATATTCTGCTCATGATCTTAACAAGACTGTTATTGAATTTATTGATAAGATTATAGCTGATTGCGCTAAAGAAAAGCATGACTATATTAAGCATGAATTACCTGAGGGCTTATATGAGGATATGGTTAATTATATTACTCCCGAAGGTATGGAAGTGGCTGTATTTACCGATGAGAAGCAGGTAAGAGAAGCCAATATGAATGAAATCAAAGAGAAATTAGCAGCTAGATATGAAGAGGACCATAGTGAATGGGTTCCCTTTATTGGAGAGGCCGTATACCAATTCCAAAAGAAGACTGTTCGTAAGATGATTTTAAAGGACAAGAAGCGTCCTGATGGCAGAAAAATTGATGAAATAAGAAAACTTACTGGTGAGATAGATATTTTACCTAGAACTCATGGTTCAGGTATGTTTACCCGTGGTCAAACTCAGGTTCTTACTATTACAACCTTAGGAGCATTAGCTGAGACCCAGAGACTTGATGGAATTGACGAGAATGAAACTGGAAAGCGTTATATGCATCATTATAATTTCCCTTCATATTCAGTTGGTGAGACCAGACCCTCTAGAGGTCCTGGTAGACGTGAAATCGGTCATGGTTCATTAGCTGAAAGGGCATTAGTTCCTGTACTTCCTACAGAGGAAGAATTCCCTTATGCTATTCGTACAGTATCAGAGGTAGTAGAGTCTAATGGCTCAACTTCACAGGGTAGTATCTGTGCATCGACCTTATCCTTAATGGCTGCAGGTGTTCCTATAAAGAGAATGGTTGCAGGTATATCAGTAGGACTAGTTACTGGTGATTCTGATGATGATTATATTATACTGACAGATATCCAAGGTCTTGAAGATTTCTTCGGCGACATGGACTTTAAGGTGGCAGGTACTCATAAGGGTATCACTGCTATACAGATGGATATTAAGATTAATGGATTAACTAGAGATATCATAGAGAAGGCTATTCACAGAACAAAGGAAGCAAGGACATTTATTCTTGATGAGGCTATGGCACCTGTTATTTCTCAGCCTAGGTCTGAGGTAGGACCTTATTCACCTAAGATTGTTCAGATTAAGATTGATCCTTCTAAGATTGGTGAGGTTGTTGGCCAAAGAGGTAAGACTATCAATGCAATTATCGATCAGACTGGAGTTAAGATTGATATTACAGATGAAGGTGCTGTATCTATCTGTGGTATCGACAAGGAAAGCATTAATAATGCATTAGAGATAATTCGGATGATTGTTACTGAATTTGAAGAAGGTAAGAATTACGAAGGTAAGGTTATCAGCATTAAAGATTTTGGTGCATTTATTGAATTTGCTCCTGGTAAGGAAGGAATGGTTCATATATCCAAGATCTCCAAGCAGAGAATTGACCGTGTTGAAGATGTATTAACCTTAGGAGATAAGGTTAAAGTGGTTTGCTTAGGACAGGATAAGATGGGTAGAATATCCTTTAGCATAAAGGATGTAAAAGAAGCATAAGAAAATATAAATAGATAGCTCAGTTACATGTAATTTTATAATAAGCTATGTTATAGTGGCAGTAAATGTAATAGAATTTATTGCAGTGTGTGCTTACGAACATTTCGTAGGCTAAAAGTAAATGTGTAGAGGGGGAGGGTAGTTGATACTACTCCCTTCTGCATTTATAATAAGAATAAAGTTATTTGAGTTATAATAGTTTTTAAAGTAGGTATTTTAATATTAAAAAAGTGATGTGGTTTGTATGTTTTACAATAATTAAAAAAGAAAGTGGAGGAAGTTTATATGTCGTTTAGTAAATTAGAAATTAAAGACATAGTTAAAATATTATTTGGATTAAATATTATATGTTTATTAATGTACTTTTTATTAAATCATTTCAATGTGATTCATATTTCCAGAGCAAATCTACTTTACTTACTAATTTTTGTGCTATTATTTACATCCATTTTTATAAATGATAAATTTTATAATAAAATTGCTGGATACTATTTTTGCGCAACAGTATTTGTGGGAGAATTGTATTTCTTGTTTCAAGTATTTTTTAAATTAGGTCGAAACTTTATAAAATAATGAATATCAACGAAATGTCTGAAAGCTGTGAAGTATACGATTCCAAACCAAATCCGGAATTTGCTATATTACGTCCAAATAGCCAGGTGGCAACAGTTTTAAATACCTACAGTGTCACCTTAGAAAAGGTATTCATTAATGATGGTTCATTTGTAAATGAGGGAGATACC
>CAZMYP010000056.1:0-14539 GCA_964570535.1 uncultured Herbinix sp. | reverse complement strand
GAGTTTGAATAATGCGATTAAACGCTACAACCCAGTAAAATCAAGGGCTGTAGCGTTATTATTATATATATTAATTCAATTCATCCAGTGTCTTACTATAGGCAGACAAGAATTCCTCCATAAAGATATCTACTTCCTTCAAATCCATATCCTTGATAAGCTGAAGAATGGAATTTTTAGCACGGATAAACTCGGTATTACCAGCCTTCTCCTCTTCTATGCATTTTATTAAAGCTGACAGCTTATCCGCAGCCTTTACCAGCTTCCACAGATATGCATCCTCCTCTGTAGGGAAAAATATATCCTTATAGTTATTTTGCAAGTACTGGGGGAGCATTGAAATAAGTCTGCTGGCCGCTTCCTTTTCTACTTCCTTAAATGCTCCCTGTATGTTTTTGTTGTAGTATTTTATAGGTGTAGGCATATCTCCAGTTATAATCTCAGTAGCATCATGATATATACCAATTAGTGCAGCTTTCTCTGTATTCAGGTTATTACCTAGCCGCTCATTACTTATCACTGCAAGGACATGAGCCAACATACTAACCTCTAAGGAATGCTCACTAAGATTCTCCTGTCTGGAATTACGCATTAATGACCAACGCTCGATAAATTTCATTCTTGATATCATCGCAAAAAAATTATATTCCATATGTGCCCCCTATTCTATACTTAGTCCTTTAGCTGTTTCCTCAGATAATGACCAGTATAGGATTTCTTGTTCTTTGCAACCTCTTCTGGAGTTCCTTGGGCTATAACAGTGCCACCCTTGTCTCCCCCTTCTGGTCCCATATCAATAATATAATCAGATGTCTTAATAACATCCAGATTATGCTCAATTACAACTACTGTATTACCTGTATCACTAAATCTCTTTAATATCTCTATAAGCTTATGAACATCAGCAAAATGCAGCCCTGTAGTTGGCTCATCCAAGATATATATCGTCTTTCCTGTACTACGTTTACTTAGCTCTGTCGCTAACTTAATTCTCTGGGCTTCTCCTCCTGAAAGAGAAGTAGATGGATGTCCAAGGCGCAGATAAGATAGACCTACATCATGTAAGGTTTCTATCTTTCTTTTTATAGATTGAACATTTTCAAAGAATCTTAATGCCTCCTCCACAGTCATATTCAGAATATCATAGATGCTTTTTCCCTTGTATTTCACCTCTAAGGTCTCACGGTTATATCTCTTACCATTACACACTTCACAGGGAACATATATATCAGGAAGGAAGTTCATCTCTATCTTTATTATACCGTCTCCTTTGCAAGCTTCACAACGTCCACCCTTAACGTTAAAGCTAAATCTTCCCTTGGTATATCCTCGCATCTTAGCGTCTTGAGTGGCTGCAAACAGATCCCTAACCAGATCAAATACACCAGTATAGGTTGCAGGATTTGATCTTGGAGTTCTGCCTATGGGAGATTGATCTATATTAATAACCTTATCAAGCTGATTAATCCCCAGGATATCCTCATGTCTTCCAGGAATAGTCCGTGCACGGTTTAGATCCCTAGCTAGTCTCTTATATAGTATTTCAGATATTAGAGAGCTTTTACCAGAACCTGATACACCAGTAATAGAAGTCATAATACCTAAGGGGATATCCGCATCTATCTTCTTCAGATTATTCTCCTGGGCTCCAACTATGGTAAGGTTACCAGTGGGTTTACGTCTGATCTTAGGAACAGGTATCTTGATTCTTCCACTTAAGTAAGCACCTGTAATAGATTCCTCTACCTTTATGATATCCTCTACCTTGCCTTCGGCAATCACCATACCTCCATGCTCTCCTGCTCCTGGGCCAATATCTACAATATGGTCTGCAGCATACATGGTATCCTCATCATGCTCAACTACTATAAGAGTGTTGCCCAAGTCCTTAAGGTCCTTTAAGGCACCTATTAATTTGTCATTATCTCGTTGATGGAGACCAATGCTAGGCTCATCAAGTATATAGGCTACTCCAACTAAGCCTGAACCAATCTGTGTCGCTAGTCGGATTCTTTGAGCCTCTCCTCCTGATAAGGAACTAGTTGCTCTGGCAAGAGTTAGATAATCCAAGCCTACACTTATAAGGAATTTAAGTCTTGCTCTAATTTCCTTAAGAATAAGTTCACCAATCTTCATCTGCATATCACTAAGGTTTATATCGTTCATAAAGTTTGATAGAACGCTAATAGAAAGCTCAGTAAGCTCAGATATATTTCTATCACCAACGGTCACTGCAAGAGCTTCCTTCTTCAGTCTCTTACCCTTACACTCTCTACAGGGTGTAGTTCTCATAAAGGTCTCATATTCTTGTTTTATACCCTCTGAGCCAGTCTCTCTGTAACGTCTTTCAACATTTCTGATAAGTCCTTCAAAGGCCACATCATAGATTCCCTGTCCCCGCTGACTCTGATAATGAACCTTTACAGATTTGCCACCGGTTCCATGGATAAACATATCCCTGACTTTCTCAGGAAGGTCCTTGTAGGGAGTATCCAAATCAAACTTATACTCACTTGCTAAAGCTTCCATAATGCACCTTGTGTAACTGCCCTTATCCTTAATTGACTGCCATCCGGGAGCTGCAACTGCCCCACCTATAAGGCTAAGCTCTCTATCCTGAATTAATAGATCCTCGTCAAATTCCATCTTAATACCGATGCCATGACAATCAGGACATGCTCCAAATGGATTATTAAAGGAAAATATTCTTGGTTCTAGTTCCTCAATACTAATAGAACAATCAGGACATGCAAAATTCTGACTAAAGGTAAGGGGCTCTCCGTCTATAACATCTACAATCATAAGACCTTCTGCCAGATTTAATACATTCTCAATAGAATCTGAAAGTCTCTGCTCTATTCCTTCCTTGATAATCAGACGATCAACAAGAATCTCGATATTATGCTTAATATTCTTATCAAGGCTTATTTCTTCACTGAGCTCATATATATTTCCATCAACTCTAACCCTTACATAACCACTTCGTTTTGCCTGTTCAAAGAGCTTTGCATGGGCACCCTTCCGGCCTCTAACTACAGGTGCCAGTAGCTGAAGTCTGGTACCCTGAGGGAGATTCATGATTTCATCTACCATCTGGTCTACTGTCTGTTTCTTAATCTCCATACCGCACTGTGGGCAATGGGGTATACCAACCCTAGCATATAACAAACGGAAATAATCATAAACCTCTGTTACAGTTCCAACAGTAGATCTAGGATTACGATTAGTTGATTTCTGATCTATGGATATAGCAGGAGGCAGTCCTTCTATACTTTCTACATTGGGCTTCTCCATCTGTCCCAAAAACTGTCTTGCATATGAGGATAGAGATTCCATATAGCGCCTCTGTCCTTCTGCATAAATAGTATCAAATGCCAAGGATGATTTACCAGAGCCTGAAAGTCCTGTCAATACCACGAATTGATCCCTAGGTATATCAATATCGATATTCTTCAGATTATTCTCCTTAGCGCCTCTTATTCTAATATAATTCTTTTTTTCTGACATATCTTCACCTGTTCTATAATTTATTATTTCGCAAGAGGTAGTTTATAGCTCAAGAAGCTGCTTCTTAACCTCAATCATCTTATCTCTTAGTTGGGCCGCCAATTCAAAGTTAAGCTCTGCTGCCGCCGTGTGCATCTGCTTGGTAATACTCTTAACTAATGCATTCAATTCCTGCTTAGACATAGATTCAAGGTCCTTCTCCATGTCTTTCATATTCTGTTCAACTCTCTTGGAAATGCTAATTAAATCTCGGACCTTTTTTTGTATGCTAGTTGGTGTTATTCCATGAAGAAGATTATACTCATGCTGAATCTTTCTTCTACGATTGGTTTCACTAAGAGCCTTCTTAATGGAATCTGTCTCTCGTTCTGCATACATAACTACCCTTCCCTCTGAATTACGGGCAGCTCTTCCTATTGTCTGTATCAAGGATGTCTCAGATCGGAGGAAACCTTCCTTGTCAGCATCAAGAATGGCCACTAGGCCCACCTCAGGAATATCCAGTCCCTCACGAAGAAGGTTAATGCCAACAAGCACATCAAATAAATTCAGTCTCATATCTCTAATGATTTCTGAGCGCTCTAAGGTATCAATATCAGAATGAAGATATTTTACCCGAACCCCAACCTCACGAAGGTAGGTCGTCAAATCTTCTGCCATTCTCTTAGTTAAGGTGGTAACCAACACCTTACTCTTTTTCTCTACCTCCTTGCGAATCTCTCCCAGCAAATCATCAATCTGCCCTTCCACAGGCCGCATGAAAACCTCAGGATCTAAAAGTCCCGTAGGTCGAATAACCTGCTCTACACGAAGTAGCTCATGCTCCCTTTCATATACGGAGGGCGTAGCAGAAACAAATAACACCTGGCTAATCTTACTTTCAAATTCTTGAAAATTAAGAGGCCTATTATCTAGTGCAGATGGTAAGCGAAATCCATACTCCACCAAGGTCTGCTTTCTAGATCTATCTCCTGCAAACATCCCTCTAATCTGTGGTATCGTCATATGTGATTCATCTATCATTATCATAAAATCATCCTGAAAATAATCCATCAGGGTATGTGGAGGTAGCCCAGGCTCCAAACCAGTCAAATGTCTGGAATAATTCTCAACTCCTGAGCAAAATCCAGTCTCCCTAAGCATCTCTATATCAAAATTAGTTCTTTCTGAAATTCTCTGTGCTTCTAGGAGCTTGTCCTCGCTTTTAAAATAACGGACTCTCTCCTCCATCTCAGCCTCTATATTCTGTATAGCTACCTGCATATGATCAGGTGATATTACATAATGAGATGCAGGAAAAACAACCATATGCTCCAAGCTACCCTTAATCTCTCCTGTAAGCACATCTATCTCTAGAATTCTTTCAACATCATCCCCAAAAAACTCAACTCTAACAGCTATATCTGCTGAGGATGCAGGAAATATCTCCACAACGTCACCCCGGACTCTAAAGGTTCCTCGTTTAAAGTCCATATCATTTCGTGTATATTGAATATCTATCAGCTTTCTCAGTACCTCATCTCGGTCCTTAATCATACCTGGTCGTAAGGACAATACCATATTCTGATAGTCTATTGGGCTACCAAGTCCATAGATGCAGGAGACACTAGCCACCACAATCACATCATTACGCTCTGTGAGGGCTGCTGTGGCCGAATGCCTAAGCTTATCAATCTCCTCGTTAATAGCTGAATCCTTCTCTATATAGGTATCGCTTGAGGGAACATAGGCCTCAGGCTGGTAATAATCATAGTAGCTGACAAAATACTCAACAGCATTATTAGGAAAAAACTCCTTAAACTCACCGTACAATTGAGCAGCTAGAGTCTTATTATGGGCTATAATCAAGGTTGGCTTCTGAATCTGCTGTATAATATTCGCCATGGTAAAGGTCTTTCCAGAACCTGTTACACCCAATAATGTCTGACATTGGTTACCACTTCTAAAGCCTTCTACTAAGGCACGAATGGCTTCCGGCTGATCACCTGTTGGATCAAATTCAGAAACCAGATTAAACTCCATATAAGACACCCGCCTTCCATTATATATTCAAAAATATCATGTCAAATCTATATATCTCGTCTAGGTTTTTGTAATTATAACATAGTGAAAATATAAAAGCAATACTTTTTCGAATGTTTGTTCTGTTTTGCCAAATTATTATTCTAAACAAGAAAGGGTTTCTCTTGCGAAACCCTCGCGCCGAGCGCGGCCAGCTTGCTGGCTAAATACAAAACGCGCGAGTGCGCATCCTTGCGGAGCATTTTTTTATATAATAGGACGAACTTTCCTATTATACAAAAAACCTTCATAAAGGTAATAGACAGTTTATGAAGGCCCCTTGATTTTCTATTAAGAGCTTATATAATTAAGCCTGCGAAGTATTAAATTGACTATAATAAAGGTTGTGATAAAAGCCTTTCCTAGTTAAGAGTTCTTCGTGACTACCCTGTTCAATTACTTGTCCTTGGTTCATCACCAAGATCACATCTGCTTCCTTAATAGTAGAAAGTCTATGAGCTACAACAAAGCTAGTTCGACCTTTCATAAGCTTAGTAAAGGCCTTTTGTATATGAATTTCAGTTCTAGTATCAATATTACTGGTTGCCTCATCTAATATCAGCATTGGAGGCTTAATAAGCATCACCCTAGCGATACAAAGAAGCTGTCTTTGCCCTTGTGATAGATTTCCTCCATCCTGAGTAATAACAGTGTCATAGCCATTAGGCAAACGCTTTATAAAGCTATGGGCATAAGATGCCTTGGCGGCCTCAACAATCTCCTGCTCAGTGGCACCCTCTCTTCCATATGCAATATTATCTCTTACAGTTCCCCCAAAAAGCCAGGTTTCCTGAAGTACCATGCCATACATACTTCTAAGAGCTTTTCTTTGCATTTTCTGTATTTCAACACCGCTGACTTCAATTTTACCCTTATCTACATCATAAAAACGCATAAGCAAATTAATAACAGTTGTTTTACCGGACCCAGTAGGTCCAACGATTGCAATTCTGCTTCCTGGCCTAACCTCCAGATTAAGGCCTTCAATAAGAGAAGCGTCCTTACTATAGGAAAATGCCACATCTGTAAGCTCTACTCTTCCGTCGCTTACCATGTTAGTTATTAATCCCTCATCAGAGACTTCCGGCTCAAGATCTATAATGGTAAATACCCTTTTGGCAGAAGCCACAGCCGATTGTAGCTCTGTAATAACTCCTGATATTTCATTAAATGGTTTGGTATATTGATTGGCATAGGACAGAAAGCTTGTTAGCTGACCTATTGTTATTCTTCCGGCAATAGCTGAAAATGCTCCTAATATTCCCACTGCAGCATATACGATTCCATTAACAAAGCGGGTACAAGGATTAGTAAGGGAAGAATAAAACTGTGCAAGCACGCCAACCTCATGAAGCCTTTGATTAACTTCCTCAAATCTATCTACTGACCTTTCCTCGTAGGAAAATGTCTTGATAACCTTCTGATTTCCTAAAAGCTCCTCAATCAGTCCACCCATTTCTCCCTTAATTTGAGACTGCATAATAAATTTTTTATAGGTTCCCTTTGCAATAAAGGAAGCTACAAATAAGGATAAGGGAGTAAGCAGTACAACAGCAATTCCTATACCAAGATTTATGCTAAGCATAAATCCAATAGTTCCAAGTATGGTCACTATCCCTGAAAACAGCTGGGTAAAGCCCTGCAAGAGACCATCTGAAATAATATCTATATCATTTACTATCGTATTAATAATATTGCCATGAGGGGTACGATCTATTCTCTCTAGGGGAACTACGCTTAGCTTATGAAATACACGACTTCTTAAATCCTTAATCGTTAAAAAGGTAATCTTATTGGTGCAATAGGACATTAACCATTGGAATATCGTACTTCCGCCAATAAATACTCCAAGATATGTTATTATTTCTAATACCCCTTCAAAATTCACCTTACCTGGTCCAACAATATAATCTACTGCCTTTCCTATAAATATAGGTATCAAAAGAGAAAGTATAACACTTATTATTGCACTTATAAGGGCGGCAATCAGAAATTTTCTATAAGGTCTTGCATATGAAAATATTCGCCTCAATATTGAATTGCTTTCATCATATGAATTCAAAGGACTACCTCCCTAGCTTAATTGAGAATCATAGATTTCTCTATATATATTACAGGACTTATATAGCTCCTGATGCTTACCCATTCCCACGATTTTACCATCATCCAGAACAATAATTTTATTTGCCCCTTTTATAGTGTTAGCCCGTTGGGACACCATTATCACAGTGGTGTTTTTACAGTTTTTTTGAAGTGCCTCCCTAAGCCTTGAATCAGTAGCATAATCTAGGGCACTAGAGCTATCGTCTAGTATAAGAATCTTTGGCTGCCTAACTAAGGCTCTGGCTATGGTAAGACGCTGCCTTTGCCCCCCTGAAAGATTCCTGCCAGCCTGATTAATCTCAGTGTCAAATCCCAAAGGAAGTTTATCAACAAAGTCCCTAGCCTGGGCAATATCAATTGACCTATTTATTTCTTCATCCGTAGCATCTTCCTTAGAATATCTAAGGTTTTCCCTGATACTACCGGAAAAAAGTACTGCCTTTTGTGGTACGATTCCAAATAAATCTCTAAGCTCTCTAAATGAATAATTCTGAAGAGCTTGACCCTTAACCCTTATTTCGCCCTTGTCTACATCATAGAATCTAGGCAGAAGATTTATCAGAGTTGATTTTCCTGAACCAGTTCCTCCAATTATACCAATAACCTCTCCTTCTTCAATGTCAAAGCTTATATCCTCTAAAGCATATTCACCTAAACCGGGATAAGTGAAGTAGACATTATTCAGACTAATAAGAGGGCTATTATTATTGGGTGAAGGCTCTATTTCCTTCTCTGAAAGTGAAGATACTGTATCAAACACCTTATTAATTCTTGCTGCAGAGGCTGCTGCCTTAGTAAATATAACAACAAGATTTGCAAATACAACCAGGGCTAGGGAAATCTGGGTCATATAATTTGCAAAGGCAATAACCTCTCCCTGAGTAAGACTTCCAACATTAACTCGGCTTCCACCAAACCACAGAATTGCAAGAATTGCAGTGTTTAAAATAGCAAAGGTAGCTGGGTTTAAAAAGGCTGATATTTTTCCAACGTTAATTGCAATATCTGCCACCTGATTATTTGCTTCATTAAATCTCTTATTCTCATGGTCCTGTTTGGAAAAAGCTCTCACAACCCTAGCACCACTAAGATTCTCTCTGGTAACAAGAGACACCTTATCAAGCATCCTCTGACGTATCCTATAATAAGGGACTGACAGCTTCATAATTATAAACAATACCAGGGATACCAGGGGAGCTACTATCAAAAATATAATAGATAGCTTCAAATCCAAAATCATTGACATCACAATAGCCCCAATAATTAAAAATGGAACTCTTACCACCAATCTTATTAGCATGGCCACAGCCAGCTGCATTTGATTAATATCGTTGGTAAGAATAGTAATCAAGGTGTTTGTCCCAAACAAATCTAACTCCGTATGGGACAGAGAATTTATATGTTTATAAAGATCATTTCTGACCATTGTTCCAAAGCCCTGGGATGCCTTTGCAGCATTATACTGACAAATAATCGCAAAAATAAGCCCCATTAAACCCAGAAGCAGGATAATTCCCCCTCTTTGGAGCACATAAGTCGAATCCCTATTTTTAATTCCTATATCTATAATTGATGCCATAACAAGCGGTACAATCAATTCGAACACTGCTTCCAAAAGCTTAAAAAAAGGTCCAATTATTACTTCCTTTTTAAAGTGTTTTAAATATCTGGCTAATTTAAGCATAAAACCCCCGTATATTTAAATAATGGCTACTTACACTTAGCCTCTGTACAAATCTTCTCCATCAGCTCTTCAATCCCAAGTCCCTCTGCATCAACAACAATATGAGCATATTTTTCATACAAAGGACAACGTTCCATGTACAAATCATGCAAGGTCTGTCCATGACGTAGTACGACTCCTCTTTGTCTAATATCACACAATCTTTTATTTATAGTGTCATAACCAAGCTTTATATATACCACCTTTGAAGAATTATTAAAATGCTCCATGGCTTCAGAACAATATATAACACTTCCTCCTGTGGCAATTACAGTGTTCTCTACAGCTATATCTCTGTTGACTTGATTTTCTATGGCAAGGTAGCCTTGTAAGCCCTTGTTCTTAATTATTTCCTTCAGAAGCATTCCCTCTTGATTTTGAATTAATAAATCCGAATCAATAAAGCTCATCCCAAGAACCTTCGCCAGTATAACTCCTATAGTGCTTTTTCCTGCACCTGGCATTCCGATTAATACAATGTTCTTCATATATATTGACCTTCCTATAGTCCTTTACTTGCACAAATCAATTCACGCAGATAAATTCGTATATCCTGCTAGCTCCTTAATTGACATACTCATTCTCTGCTACAGTACATTCTATATCATCTTCAGTTAGTTTTGAGTTAATATAAAGCATAATATCCCTACGGGTAATAATTCCTATAAAATAATCTCTATCATCTACCACTGGAATAAAGTTCTGGTCCTGAGCCTTCATCAGCATCTCGTCCATAGTAGCAGTAATTCTTACGCTGGGGTTCTTTCCTTTTCTGAAAAAATCTTTTATCTTAACAGCTTCTATATCTTTTATATCAGTCTTATTTAACTGATTCTTTCCATCATCTATCAGAAACCACAAAAAATCTCCTTCACTTATGGTTCCAATATACTTGTTGTCACCAGAAAGCACCGGAATTGCTGTATGTCCATGGTTGCGCATCTTTTCAAGTCCCTGCCGCAGGGTATAGTCCTCATATAGATATGCAACTTCACCCTTGGTTTTTAAAAAATATGCAATATTCATATTTCATGCTCCCTTTTATATATTCTAACTAAATATTTAATCATTATCAAGTTCATTACCATTTGTATCAAATAATCCTTGAGTCGTTTTAACGAGATTATCAATATCTTTAGCTTTAATGTAGTTAAAGATATTAGTATGATATTCAATTACTTCCTTAACACCCTTATCAGTAATAACCGTTTTCATTTCAGAATCTAAAATATCACGTATCATATTAGTTATCTTAATAATAAAAGGATTCTTAGTCATTTCATATAAGGTAAGATGAAAGCTCATATTAAACTGCTGAAATACTTCTAAATCCTTCTTATGAGTTATCATATTATACAAATCATCTTCTAATCTTTTTATATACTTTTCATTCACATTACGCATATATATTTCAATAATACCAACTTCAATAATTCTACGATATTCAATAATGTAATTGATTTCATCCTTGGAAAATAGAATCATTGGTGTCAACGACTTTAAGTAATTGCTGGTTGTAAACTCTTTTACATAAGTACCTTTTCCTCGATAAGTTTCTACCAGATCCATCGCAGCCAGCTTTTGAATTGCTTCCCTAATGGTTATTCTACTCACATTCAAAGCTTTTGTCAGCTCATTTTCTGAAGGAATCTTCTCCTTGGCCTTCCAGTTTCCTGAGGTGATCTGTGCTAATAACTCATCAAATACCTGTTCTCGAATGTCTTTTCTTTGAAATGTATGTAAGCCAGTTATGCCTGCCATTTTACCCCTCTTTCATTTATATTGTTTATTATCTAAAATTATCGATCTTTATATATTATTATACACGTTTTACTTAATAAAATCAATAGTTGTCTGTAAGTTGTCATACAAGTTCTTTCTATAATCTGCCTCTTTTTAATATCAAATACGACATTATTCTGCACATTTTGCAGTTAATCGAATAAAATATATTGGAAGCTAAAAAACTTCCAAAAGTATAAATGGAGGTATAATATGGATAACTATAACAACCCTAAAAATGCTACCTTACTAAGCTCAGAGGCATTTGCAAGTAAATGCCATAATGATTGTGATGCTTCAGTATTAAAGTCAGACACCCTAACAGGTGCAGAAAACTTTCATTGGCCAGGAGGGGACTTTAAGTTACCAAGAGTTCTTTCTGAGTTTGTAGTTCAAATCGATTCCGAGTCAAAAATAAGGCTTAATGAGCCTGCATATGAGATAAAAAGAATAGAGAAGGAAATATTCTTAAAACAGTGTAGGTATATACCTGCAACACACAAGGTCTTTATTGAAGGTTACATCAGAAAAAATATTGAATATGCTTCAAGAACCTGCTCAAAATACAATAGCATTGCTGGTACTATTAAAGATACCACTGTTCATGTTCCATTTAAGGTTTACACTAAGGTTGATTTCTTTGGTGCACAGCCTATAATTGTTCCAAATCCACCTGCTATGGTTGCTAGATATTTTGATGAGAAGAGAATGGGCAAGGATATCAGAGAAGCTGATAGATCAAATGTAGAAATATTTAACGAACCTGTTTTCTGTGAATTAGAGTGGTCTGCTGTATACGATGCAGATATTAATGATAGAGGCAGAGCAATTGATGGTCTTCCTAACGAAGAAGAATTCAAAGAATTTACTGATAAGTCCGTTGTCTATTTATGCGTAAAGCTTCTACAGAAACAACAGGTTTGCTGGCCTTTTCCTATGAAGAATGATCCAAAGAAATCTTTCCCTCAAAACACTGCATGGATAACACCTGATTTGCACGAACCCGATAAAAAACCTGATGGACCATTCTAATACCATTACCTTCTACTAATCGATCCGGAGAAATGCCCTATGGCACTTCTCCGGATCCTGTGAATGTTTCTTTATATTATACATGAAACCTGATAATCTACTCCAGAACTAAGGTTAATACGCTATAATCTCCAAGACGCCATATGGGACTATATGTATAGTTTATTTTGGATTCTCCATCAGCATCCTTCCAAAGATAATCATATACATAAAAAAATGTAAAGTCTGGCATACCTTCCTCTGGATACAGTAGTGTTATTTGTCTTAATCCACTATGATATTGTTCCATAAATTTTGCTTCCACATCATATTTTGAACTCACTATATAATCTTTATAAATATAGTACAGATAATCTTGACTATCACATTTTGGATAATCAGCCTTGATCCACTTGTGATCATCATCTAAAATATCATCGGTCATTAGGAAGTATTTATAATTTACGTTATCCCCCTGATCAGGTACCGGATCATCCCATGTAACATCAATTTGGTACCACTTATCATCAAGACATACCATATTCCATGCATGACCTACACCATTTACTAAGTCTGTACCCAAAACCACCTGTGATTCAATATTAAGTAGGTCCATAAAAAGTTGAAATGTATCAGCATATCCCTGGCACACTGCTATGCCTTTGATTAATACACCTTCCACAGTAAATGCATGATCAGGTAAATTATCATTTTCCAGGCCAACAGTATCATATTCTGTATTTACTACTATATAGTCATGAACTGCCTTTACTTTCTCTACATCAGTCATATCATAGCTAATGATATTATCAATAATATCCTTAGCCTGCTCACTATACTTTGACTTATAAATTATTGATTTTTTACTTTGTTTTTTCTTAGTCTTCTTTTCTAAAAATGATTTTTTCTCATCAAATATAGTGTTGTCTTCAATAACACCATCCTTATTGCGCTCCGTATTATAACTATCTTCGGATACAAAAAATGAACATGCTGTTAAGATAACAGTATAAGATATACATATTAGTAGTAGGGCTATACCCATACTAACTTTATTATGTTTCATATGATTTTGACTGTTCCTATCCACCTAGTTCTCCCCTTCATATATCTACAACACCTACGTTTTCACAGCTTATCCAATAAAGACCCCCTGCTACCAAAGGTAAATTTTTTGACGAATACCTTGACTATATCCTATAATTTTTACATTGTTTTGTCAATCTATTCCTCTAGGCATTCTTCTTTTCAAATTTAATCAGGGTCTCCAAAAAAACAAACCATACCGTAAGCTTTGATATACATTTTCAGCTGTAAGTTCCTTCTTATCTATATTCATAAAGTATTTATACCAGATGCAATATATTTCACTTCTGTTTTCATCAGAACCATATGCAAGTCTTAATGTCCAATTGTTCTTTTGCCAGGTCAAAGTCACCTAAGTGAGTGCATTCTCTTATTGCAGTCATATTTGCTGCTTTTTTAAATTGCTTTGCCTTTATCTCGCTAGATATTTGGACCACGTGCTCTAATATTTTTTCTTTATACCCAACAGGTTCAACACCTGTATTTCTCTTTTCTCAGTTTCCATTCAAGCCTCCTAAACACAAAGCGAATAGTAATTATTCGCTTTGTGAAAAATTGAATTCATATGAAATAAATTAAAAACCAAAGCAACAATCCTAATTAAGGTTAGCAGCTCCTTCATGACAGTCTATTTATCACCCTCACGAAGTCTTTCTATAGCATCTTCATAACTGCGTATTGCATATAGCTCAATAGTGTTCCACCATATAAAGTTCACATTATGTGATTCAATATGCTCATCTACTGGATATTTAAAGTCTTTACAGACTCCCAAGTACTCCAAATCCTTGGGATATTTTCTTAAGGATGTTTCAATTAAAAGCCATCTACAATTCTTTAATCTTTTTCTATCTTCAGAAAATAATTGCTGATATATCACCTGTAGTTCTTCCAATTCATCAATTGATGTTGGCTTTCTTTCAGAAAACATCAGATATAAACAAGGAATTCTATCTGGTACACCTGGTAGATTAAAATCATCTACTATCTCATGTACATATAGAGTAATATACCAACCAATATAATTTTTGTAATCCTTAGGTGGATTAAATGCTTCATCAATCGGTGGGTTTTTTACCTGATATACATATACCTCATCTGGTTTCCATGGAGAAATAAAAGGCTTATATATAGGTATTTTCTTTCTAGGAGGCATCTCAGAAAGTAGTTTTTGCTTTAAATCTTCTAAGACTTGAAGTCTGGCCTTTCTCTCCTTCTCTGTCTCCCATCGTTCTTCTTTATTCTCCATATCAATCAGCTCTAAGG
>CAZMYP010000055.1:0-14804 GCA_964570535.1 uncultured Herbinix sp. | reverse complement strand
ATGGCAGCAGCACCCAGAAAGCATGTAAAACGTGAACAATGTGAACCCGGAGATATTATTATCCTTATGGGTGGAAGAACAGGCAGGGATGGTCTTGGTGGTGCAACCGGATCCTCCAAAAGCCATACCACACAGTCAAGTGAAACCTCTGGCGCTGAGGTACAAAAGGGTAATCCTCCTACAGAGCGTAATATTGTAAGACTATTTCGCAGACCAGAGGCTAGTATATTAATTAAAAAATGTAATGACTTTGGTGCCGGTGGTGTATCCGTAGCAATAGGTGAATTGGCAGATGGACTACTAATAAATCTAGACAAGGTTCCTGCTAAATACCCTGGCTTAAATGGAACTGAACTAGCAATATCTGAATCCCAAGAGAGAATGGCAATCGTTGTTGCTCCTGGTGATGTGGAGCAGATGCTTGTCTTTGCAGAGGAAGAAAATCTTGAAGCTGTAGTGGTTGCAGAGGTTACAGATTCTAAGAGGCTGATTATTGAATGGAGAGGCAAGGAGATTGTCAACCTTTCAAGAGCATTTCTTGACACAAACGGAGCTCATCAAGAGACTTCAGCATTTGTAACTATACCTTCCAAAGCAGATAATTATCTATATAAGGGAGTATTGGATTCAGAAGATAAAGCTAGCACTAAGGATAAATGGTTAAAGGTATTGGCTGATCTTAATATATGTTCAAAAAAAGGATTGACACAGAGTTTTGATAGCTCTATTGG
Organism: uncultured Herbinix sp.; assembly: GCA_964570535.1. Taxonomy (GTDB): domain Bacteria; phylum Bacillota; class Clostridia; order Lachnospirales; family Lachnospiraceae; genus Mobilitalea. The sequence continues at coordinate 14,073 of CAZMYP010000055.1, read as the reverse complement.
AGCTGCAACAATCACAATGCCTTTTGGTGGAAAGCATCAGTATTCACCAATTCAAACAATGATTGCAAAGATACCAGTACTAGAAGGTAATACTGACAGTGTATCAATGATGAGTTATGGCTTTGACCCTTATCTTTCAAGCTGGTCACCTTTTCATGGAGCTGTATATGCAGTGATATCATCTGTGGCAAAGATTGTAGCATCAGGAGGAGATTACTCTAAGATACGCTTTAGCTTTCAAGAGTTTTTTCGTAGACTTGGAAATGATCCTAAACGTTGGGGTGAGCCTTTAGTAGCCCTTCTTGGTGCATATAATGCACAAATGAACCTAGAGCTTCCTTCCATTGGTGGAAAAGACAGTATGTCAGGAACCTTCAACGATATAGATGTACCACCTACCTTGGTATCATTCGCTGTAAATATGGCTACTACTAAGGATGTTGTAACAACAGAGTTAAAGGGCCCAGGGAATGTACTTGTAAGATTTAAGCTTCGCAGGGATTCATATGATTTACCAGTATATGAACAGTTAAAAGCTCTGTATACTAATATAAATAAACTTATGAAGGATAAAAAAGCTGTATCTGCTTTCTCCATAGGCTTTGGCGGTATTATTGAGGCTGTTAGTAAGATGGCTTTTGGTAATAAGCTAGGAGTTAATATACAAAGTTCTATTGATGAAAAGGAGCTTTTTCTTCCTGAGTACGGTAGCATTCTTATTGAAATGCAAAAGGATGATGTACAAAAACTTTCAAGTTATGGTTTTTCACAGGAGGATTACGATGTTATTGCTGAGATAACTAAGGAGGAAATCTTTAGATATGGCACAGAGGTTATCACAGTTGATGAAGCATTAAAGGCTTGGTCAAATACCTTAGAAGAGGTTTATCCAACAAGTAGCAACAGCAATCCCAAGCAGTATAGCACAAAGTTATATAATGCAAAAAATATATATGTAGCAAAGAATAAGGTAGCCAAGCCAAAGGTATTTATACCTGTTTTCCCTGGCACCAATTGTGATTACGATACAATGAAGGCCTTTGAGTCTGCTGGTGCAGAGGTAGAGAAGGTTGTATTTTCAAATCAAAGCGCTGGTAATATCAAAGAATCCATGGATGTCTTTGACAAAGCTATTAGGCGTGCACAAATTATAATGTTTTCAGGTGGAAGCTTCTTGGCTGAAGAGCCAGATGGTTCAGGAAAGTTGACAGCTACAATATTCCAGAATAAAGGTATTAAGGAAGCAGTTAGTGACCTTTTAAATAATAGAGATGGGCTTGCCCTTGGTATATCTAGTGGCTTCCATGCATTAATCAAGCTTGGATTGGTTCCTTATGGTGAAATCAAGAGTCAAGAGGAAGATTCACCTGCTTTGATAACTGGAGAACTAAAGCGTCATATAGGAAAATATGTTCACACCAAGGTTATATCCAATACCTCTCCTTGGTTAATGAAGGCAGAGTTGGGTGGTATATATACCCTACCTTTCTCCCATGGAGAAGGTCGCTTCGTAGCTAGTGAAGAATTAATCAGCAAATTATTTGAGAATGGCCAGGTGGCTTCTCAATATGTAGATTTAAGTGGAACTCCTACTATGGATGAGAATTATAATCCTCACGGTTCCTACTATGCAATCGAGAGCATTACAAGCCCTGACGGTAGAGTTATGGGCAAGATGACTCATCCTGAAAGAACAGGGGAATCAATAGCTATTAATATTACCGGTAACCAAAATCTAAATATTTATGAATCCGGAGTATCATATTTTCAGTAGAGTCTATTGTTAATCCTAGGCAAGAAACAAATAGCTTACAATAAACAATAATCAAAGAGGGTTTCCTAAAAGCATATTAGGAAGCCCTCTTATAATAGTGAAAATAAAATGATTTAGATACTTCACCTTTTTATGTATCATTCATAATATATTATGTGAACATATATGCAGAAAGAGGTAAAGTCATTGAATTATGATCAAGACAAACGACGCGATGACAGTAGTCGGAATCCCGTGAGAAATCAACAATTTCCCCCGGGATTCCCATCAAGACCACCGAGTTCTCCAGGGCAAGGGCCAGGACCATCAAGACCACCGAGTTCCCCAGGACAAGGGCCTGTACCAGGAAGGCCACCATCAGCTCCACCCAACTACACACCGCAGCTTCCTCGTGAAGAGGAAGAGCAGTTACAGTCTGGCCCTTCAACCTTCCGTGCCCCATATGGAGGACGGATAATTGATATGCGTAGACGTCCCCGAAATTTTCGCGGATGTATGAATCGATTTACATTTATCTGGTTGACTAACGGCAATAATTTCTGGTTTTATCCGGTTTCTATAGGGAGAAATACCATAGAAGGATTCCGTTGGCGAAGAAACAGATGGGAATATGATAGAATTAATATTAATAGAATATTATTTCATGTCTGCTCTTAGTGCAAATCATATGGTTTTCCTATAATTTTATAAGGCAACAGATTCTTATCTATGGGCTAATGCTATAACCCATAGATGAGAGTCTGTTGTTTTTTATATAATAGGAAAGTGCGTCCTATTATATAAAAACGCGTCGCTAAGGATACGTACTCACGCGTAATGAACTTATCACTTCGTGAACGCGTTCGGGAAAACTTGGGTAGCAAGCTTGGAGAATGTGCCAAGGCACATTCTTTGTTCGATTCAAGTATATAATTGGAGTTCAATCTAATTTTATTTGTATTAATATGCAAAATGATGTAAAATAATAATAAAGAATTAAAACAACTTACTAATATTGTCGAACAAGATCATATTTATTTGTTATCATTTTAAAGGAGTTATAAATATGAATAATGAACAAGAAATTAAGAATAACAATATAGGAACTGCTATACAGTATTTTCGTGAAAGAAATCATATTACTCAGAGCAAATTATGCAAGGGGCTTTGTTCTGTATCGACCCTGTCGAGAATAGAGGGAGGGGAGAGGGATGCAGACCCCCTATTATTAGAGGCTCTTTTAGAGCGTTTGGGGAAAACCCCCTATCAGTTCGAACTGATACTTACAGATTACGACTATGAGGCTTATCAATGTAGAAATGAAATCAATAAGCTGATTTTGAAGAAAGCTATAGATGAAGCATATATACTAATTAATCAATACGAAGACCTAACCGATGATAAGGGATCTCCACATAAGCAATTTATCATGCTGTGTCATGCCAGACTAAATGAGTTAAAGGGAGGCGAGCCTGAAACCACTATTGATATGCTAATGGAAGCTATATCCTATACAGTACCTGATTTTAACACAAAAGATATAGCTGATTATTTTTTGAGTAACTCAGAATTGAGTATTATTTTAGATATATTACAGAAAATGATATCTATTAGAAGGCTAGACCAGGCAAAAAAGATAATAACTCAGATTACTAATTATCTATATTTGCATAGACAGATGGAGAAAAGCAATAGGATATATCCAAAGGTAGCTGTTATAACCAGTAGATTTTATATGGAGCAAAAAAATACGGATAAAGCATTAGAGATATGTAATAAGGGAATTGAGTTGCATAAGGGAGTCGCTGAAATGGATTACTTAGGTGACTTGAAGCTTATAAAAGCCCAAATAATTGAAGCACAAGTAATGGCTACGAATATGTGTAATATAGCTAATAAGGAGGAGTGCATCAAACATTATCTGATGGCTTATCATATTTTTAATTTTTGTGGGGAGCATACAACGGCTAATGAAATAAAGAAGCATTTGATGGAGGAATACCAATGGGTAGATATCGATTAGGGGATATAATTGGATTGACAAGAAAATCATTGTCAATTACTCAGGAGCAGCTAAGTGAAGATATCTGCTCTGTGGAGACCTTATCTCGCATAGAGAGTGGAAGACAAAACCCAAGTAGAGATGTATATGAGCTTCTAATGGAGCGGATGGGCAGAATAAGGGATAGGGCCTACTCCATACTGTCTATTTCTGATTTCTTAATGTTGGAAAAGTTCTACAAATTCGAGAAGTCTATCCATGATTTTGAATATCAAAGAGCTGAATATATTCTAGAGGATATTATTCCAAAGCTAGGTGGGACAAATATTGACAGGCAATTTATTATTAGGGCAGAAAGTTTGGTGAAGTATCGCCTGAAGCAAATTAATACTGAGGAATTCTTAAATGAACTATATAAGGCTATTAGAATTACTATTCCTAGATATGGTTATATATCATTATCTAAATGGCCACTAACATATAATGAGGCTACCTTACTACTAAATATATCTACAGCCTACTCGGAAAATAATGATTATCAAAAGGGTGTTGGATTACTTGAAGAATTATATAGTGCATTAAAGCAAAGCTATATGGAAGAGGATCAAAGAATTAAGATGCAAATCACAGTTACTTCCAATCTTTCCAAATGGTATGGCTTAAATGGAGATCATCAAAGGGCTATTGATACAGCCAGCGATGGAATAGAATTATGCAGAAGGTTTAAAATTGGTCATATACTCCCTACTCTATTATATAATTATGTTTGGAATAAGGAAAAACAAATAGAGAAGGGAGTAATATCACCAGAGAACAAGAGAGAATGTATTAGTGTATTAAAACAAGCATATTACATAGCGTCTGCTATGGAAATGTCGTATATTGAACAGTTTATTAAGAGTCATATGATTATGTATTATGATATTGGCAAAAACCTTTAAAGCCAAAAGTTATCAGCAGCTGGAGCATTGCTACTTATTGACACACCTTCATCAGGAGCAGCCTCACCTTGTCCAATAGGAAGAACAAAGCCTAATACCATTAGTAATGTGGTTACAATGAGTAAATTTCTTAACTTCTTCATAATACTACCTCCTTGAATATTGAATGATTAATATGGGGACGCTTATAAAATATTTACAATATTTTTTAAGCAACTTCATTATAATATACAAAAAACATAAAGACCATGTCGTATTTGGAAAATTTTTTTTTGTTTTTTTCCAAATATGACATGGTCTTTATGTTTTAAATGCATTATTATATATATATGAAGATAACAAAGAAAATTAATCAACTCAGGTAACCAATAATTATCGATGGTATAACTGGACAGATATTATAATTTCATTTGTTAGTTTCTTATACAATGCCAAGATTGGCAATAGGTATATGGGGATAAAGGAAGGCTCATCATAGATGCGCCTTCCTTTTGAGTGTTCATAATGGAGTCAAAGGGGTTCGAACCCATGACCTTTCGCACGTCAAGCGAACGCTCGTCCCAGCTGAGCTATGACTCCTTTTCTATGAAATGTTTACTTAATTAATAATTAAAATGGAGCATAGGGGATTCGAACCCCTGACCCCCACACTGCCAGTGTGGTGCGCTCCCAGCTGCGCTAATGCCCCAGTAATATAAAGTATATCAAAACTAGTAAAAAAGTCAATCTAAAATTGCTGGAGTTTATAATACGGTATGTTTACTGGAGTTTACATTATTGTATATAGCCAAGGGCTATAACCAATCATAGGAAAGTACTTATTTACAATAACAAGACCAAATGATATTATACATATAACTTAGAAACACCTAAACCACCAGGCATAATATTGAAGCCCTTGGTATTTAGATAATGAAAATCAAATTGGAGGTATAATTATATGAGTAAGAAAACATACGCAGAGAGAAAATTTAAATTTGAAACATTACAACTACATGTTGGACAGGAGAGTCCTGATCAGGCAACAGAATCAAGAGCAGTACCAATTTATCAAACCACCTCTTATGTATTTAGAGATTGTGATCATGCGGCAGCAAGATTTGGACTTGCAGATCCTGGCAATATTTATGGAAGGCTTACTAATCCAACCCAGGATATATTCGAAAGAAGAATAGCAGCTTTAGAAGGGGGCATTGCAGCACTAGCGGTTGCATCCGGTTCTGCAGCTGTAGCATATGCTATTCAAAACCTAGCTCAGAATGGGGACCATATTGTAGCATCCAAAAACATATATGGTGGAACCTATAATTTACTGGCTCATACCCTAAAGAACTATGGAATAACTACTACTTTTGTAAATCCTTTTAATTATGAGGAAATAAACAGTGAGATTAAGGAAAATACAAAGGCAATATTTATAGAAACCCTTGGCAATCCAAATTCGGATGTGGTAGATATCGAAAGACTTGCATTACTAGCTCATAATCATAGGATTCCTCTGATAGTTGATAATACCTTTGCGACTCCTTATCTGGTAAGGCCTATTGAATATGGTGCAGATATTGTAGTACATTCGGCAACTAAGTTTATTGGAGGTCATGGAACAACTATAGGAGGTGTTATCGTTGATAGTGGCAAGTTCGATTGGGAAGCCAGTGGAAAGTTTGATTCTATTACGGCTCCAAATCCCAGTTATCATGGTATAAGCTTTACAAAGGCGGTTGGACCGGCAGCTTATATTATTAAGATTAGAGCAGTCCTGCTACGTGATACTGGTTCAACACTTTCACCCTTTCATGCCTTCTTCTTCCTACAGGGACTTGAAACCTTATCACTTAGAGTAGAAAGACATGTTGAGAATTCCCTGAAGGTTATTGAATATTTAAACAATCATAATAAGGTCGATAAGGTTAACCATCCTTCTGTATCAGAGGATCCACTGCAGCGGGAGCTTTATAAAAAATATTTCCCGAAGGGAGGGGGCTCAATATTTTCCTTCGAGATTAAGGGTGATGCAAAGAATGCAAGAAAATTTATTGATAACCTTGAACTATTTTCCTTGCTTGCCAATGTTGCTGATGTCAAATCCCTTGTAATTCATCCAGAATCAACAACTCATTCCCAGTTATCGAAAGAGGAGCTTTTGGATCAGGGAATTAAGCCCAATACAATAAGACTTTCTATTGGAACTGAAAATATTGATGATATTATCGAGGACCTAGAGGAGGCCTTCAAAGCTATAGATTAGATATTATAATTAGTGACGAATATAAATAAGGCTGTTTCAAAATAACATTCACTGTAAATTACTGTGTTGTTATATTTGAAACGGTCTTTTTTTTATTTTGATAGCTAAATCATTTTTATATTCAAGTTGCTTGAAAGGCGGTTTTGTAATAAAGTATAAGAAGGAAAATGTATATTTGACAAGATTGATAAAAGATTAGCTAGTGCTAGGAGGATGGATATGACATTACAACAGATTAGATACGTTGTTGCTATTGCAGATACTAATTCTATGAATGAGGCGGCGAAGAAGCTATTTGTTTCTCAACCGACTATGTCTAGTGCTATTAAAGACCTAGAGGCTGAAATAAATGTGACTATATTTACCCGTACGAACAAAGGTGTGATCCTTACTTCCGAGGGGGAGGATTTCTTGGGGTATGCCAGGCAGGTGCTTAGTCAGATGGAATTAATGGAAGAGAGGTATATAGAAGGGAAGAAGGTTAAGAAAAAGTTTGGAGTCTCTACACAGCATTATTCATTTGCTGTAAAAGCATTTGTAGAAATGGTAAAGGAATTTGATATGAATGAGTATGAGTTTGCTATTCGGGAAACAAGAACTGCAGATGTTATAATGGATGTAAAAAATGGAAAAAGTGAAATAGGCATCCTATATACCAATGAGTTTAATGAAAAGGTCATAAATAAGCTCTTAAAGGAAAATCAATTGGAATTTCACGACCTAGTTACCTGCAAGGGCTATGTGTATTTGTGGAAAGGGCATCCCCTGGCCGCCGAAGAAAAGATAGCTATGGAGGATCTTATTGACTACCCTTGTCTTTCCTTTGAACAGGGAGATAATAATTCCTTTTATTTTGCTGAGGAAATCCTTAGTACTTATGATTACTTAAAGACTATTAAGGCTTGTGACAGGGCAACCATGCTGAATTTAATGATTGGTTTAAATGCATATACCTTGTGTTCAGGGATAATTAGTGAAGAGCTTAATGGTAGTGATTATTGTGCCATTCCTTTAGATATAGATATAAATATGACCATTGGCTATATAACTATGAGTCATGGTATTATAAGCGATATTGGTAGAAGATATATAGAAGAGCTTCAGATCTATATTAAATCTTAAGTTTTCTTTAAATCTTGCAATATGTCTTTATATTTCGAGAAGATATGATAAAATAAGATAGCATTTACAGCCGATTCAGATAGGGTAGCTAAACGAAATAATGTAGAGAAAAAGGAAGTATTGTAAATCGGTTTTTTGGTTAACATATTTTATAAAGAGGAGATTATATGCAGGATAAAAAGGTTGAAGAACTACTTAAAAATCAGGTACTTGAGATGATGGATGAGGAAAAACCTCAGGATAAAAATAAATCAAGCAAGCCCAATAATAAAAAGAAGGGCAGAAAGAAAAAAAATAGACTTCTAAAGGCTACAGCTTTTACTTTACTGTTTATCTTGATGTCTTTAGTCTTACTTGTGTGTACTGCACCTGGCAGAAGCTTACTATATAAAGTGGCAAGTAAATTTTTATACAGCAATGTACAACATAGTGAAGGGGAAGAAGATAAGGTCGATACCGCTGATCGAATACCCTCTGAGGATGTGCTTAAAGAAGACTATGTGCATAATTATCTGATTTTTGGTATAGAAAAGATAGGTGGAGCTAGAAATACAGATGCCATTATGATTGGCTCTATTAACACCAAGGATGGTAAAATAAAGCTGACCTCACTTCTTCGTGATAGCTATGTAGAGATACCAGGATATAAGAATAACAAATTAAATTCAGCCTACTCTAAAGGAGGGGTTAAGTTATTAATTGAAACTATAGAAAAAAATTATAAAATTCATATTGATGGATATGCTTCTGTAGACTTTGATGCTTTTGAGAAGATTGTTGATCTTCTCGGTGGAGTTAATATTGAGCTGGGCAAGGAGGAAGCAAAATATCTTAACAGGACTAATTATATATCGAATAAATTATATAGAAATGTTGAGCCTGGCATGAATAAATTGAATGGTAATCAGGTTATGGGATATGTTAGAGTCAGGAAGGTAAAAACTCTGGGAGGTGCCCATTCAGATTACGGTCGTGTTGTACGTCAACAAAGGGCTTTACAGGCAATGTTTAATAGTTTGATGTCTTCAAAAAACATATTTAAGATACTTCCTATCAGTACAGAAGCTCTAGGTTATGTAACAACAGACCTTAATCAAAAGCAGATTGAAAAAATGATGGAAGCAGTTATTGAGAATAAGACAACAAAGCTAGAAACATTTAGAGTGCCTGTAGATGGGTCATTTGAGTCGCCCAAAAAGCATAATGGAATTGGCTATCCAATAATTTTGGATTGGGAGACCAATCGAATCGAACTATATAAGTTTATCTTCGGATATACTGAGGAAGAAGCCAGGGCAGCTCAATAGGGGCAAACTTATTTATTAACACAAGAAGAACACTCGCGACTTTAGTCTTAATAGGTTCAGTAGGGGCTAGTTACCCTGTTTCATTGATAAGATGGGATTGACAGTAATTTGATTGAGTGTTAAACTTATAATGTTGGTTTATTAGATGAATTTAATGTTTTTATAATATATGAAAGGAGCGAGATGATAACGATGGACGATGGCAGTAGTAATAGCATACTTGACCGAAGTATTAATACAACCTATATAACTGCGGATGCGTCCGTTTGTTGCTGACGCTTCGGTTTTACTGTGCATTACTCCTGCCAAGGATGGCGACAAGTATTAGAATACTTGCGTTATGCTTTGGAAGGAGGTAACTATAATGGCAAAGATAAAAGATTTTGAAATTGATATAATGGAAATGATTGAGGGTAAGAAGTATAAAGCCCTTAAAGAAATTATTTCAACAATGATTCCTTATGACCTGGCTTCTATTTTAGAAAACATGTCCGAGAAAAATGTACTTTTACTCTTTCGGTTATTGCCTAAGGATCTAGCATCTGAGACCTTTGTTGAAATGGATTCAGACCATCAGAAAACATTGATAAATAGTTTTTCTGATTTAGAACTTAAAGAAGTAATTAATGAATTATATATTGATGACATGGTGTATTTAGTTGAAGAAATGCCTGCCAATGTTGTAAAACGTATTCTTAAAAACTCTTCAGAAAATGCAAGAAAGATGATTAATGAAATACTAAATTATCCACAGGATTCGGCCGGAAGCATTATGACGACTGAATTTGTTGGCTTGCGTTCGGATATGACTATAGCTGAAGCCATAAAAAGAATTCGACATATAGGCATAAAGAGCGAGACATTTGACACCTGTTATGTTACTGACAAAGTAAGTCATTTGATAGGTCACATTACTCTACAAACAATTATCCTTTCTGACGATGATAGTATGGTCGGGGATTTGATGGAGAGAAATGTTATCTCAGTTAATACCTTTGAGGACCAAGAGGAAGTAACTTTCTTATTCGGTAATTATGACTTAACTGTTATTCCTGTAGTTGATAATGATAATAGACTTGTGGGTATTGTTACAGTAGATGATGCTTGGGATGTATTAGAGAAAGAGACTACAGAAGATATTGAATTGATGGCAGCTATTACACCTTCAGATACTCCATATCTTAAGAAAACCACACTGGATATCTGGAAGAGCCGTATGCCATGGCAGCTTATACTTATGATTTCTGCTACATTTACTGGTATGATTATATCTAGCTTTGAAGAATCCCTAAAATCATATGTGGTTTTGACTGCCTATATACCGATGCTTATGGATACGGGAGGTAATTCTGGAAGCCAATCATCTGTAACTGTTATTAGAGGTTTATCCTTAAATGAGCTAGAATTTGGGGATATACTTAAGGTGTTCTGGAAGGAATCTAAGGTTGCAGTTTTAAGTGGAGTAACACTGGCCGTGGTTAACTTTGCCAAATTAATGTATTTGGATAGGGTTGGTCCTAGCGTATCTTTAATTGTTAGCACAACATTACTATTAACCGTAATTGTTGCTAAGATGGTAGGATCTACACTTCCTATGCTAGGTAAGAAATTAGGCTTTGACCCAGCTGTAATGGCAAGTCCATTCATAACAACCATAGTAGATGCTATTTCTTTGGTATTTTACTTTTGGATCACAAGTATTGTTTTTGCAATTTAAGGGTACCATTTAAGGGTACCAGGCACTGTGAACAAACTGTGAACAAACTGTGAACAAAACTTAAAAGTTTGCTAATGCGCGTTGGTATGATAAGAGATGACCAAGGAACTTTCTTATTATACTAACGCGCATCTTATTATTATGGATATTATCTCATATTATCTCTACTAGTCTTGCTCATATGGACAATTTTCTTCGGTTATGGTAATATAAACAGGCAAAATGCAAAGGTTTCACTTAGGCTTCAACTAGAAAGGTAAATCATATGAATTTGTTAACAATAGAGAATATGAGTAAAAGCTATACAGAGCGAATGCTCTTTGACAATGTTAGCCTGGGAATTAATGAGGGGGACAAAATCGGCGTTATTGGTATTAATGGAACGGGAAAATCCACCTTACTTAAGATAATGGCTGGACTTGAGGACATGAATGAGGGCAGCTTAGTTAAAGGAAAAAGGGTACGAATTGCATATCTTCCACAGACACCGGTATTCGATGATAATATGACCTTACTTCAGAATGTGGTTGAGGGCTTAAAGGCAGAAGAGGAATACCATAACTTGGAGGGTGAAGCTAGAGCCATGCTGATCAAGCTAGGTATCACAGAGCCTGATGCAAATCCTAATATATTTTCTGGGGGTCAGAGAAAAAGAGCGGCTTTGGTGCGGACTCTTTTGATGCCAGCAGAGATTCTTATTCTGGATGAACCAACAAACCACCTGGATAGTCATATGGCAGAGTGGTTAGAGGATTATTTATTTAAATACCGTGGAGCTTTTATAATGATTACCCATGACCGTTATTTCTTAGACAAGGTGACTAATAAGATTCTTGAAGTTGATAAGGGCAATCTGTATTCCTACCTTGGTAATTATTCCAAGTTTCTGGAGCTAAAGACAGAGAGGGAAGAGATACAGATAGCCACAGAACGGAAGGCAAAAAGCCTTTTTCGAATTGAGCTTGAATGGATGCAGAGAGGTGCTAGAGCCAGATCTACTAAGCAGAAGGCTCATATTCAGAGATTTGAAGAGCTAAGGGATCGGAGCGCTATTGAGACTGATGAACGAGTGCAAATTAATGCTTTATCATCTAGGATGGGGAAGAAAACCATTGAACTTAACAACATTTGTAAGGCATACGATGATAAAATCTTAATAAAGGATTTTACATATATCCTTCTTCCAGGAGACCGTATTGGTATGATTGGCCCAAATGGATGTGGTAAATCCACGCTTTTAAATATTTTAACTGGAATAATGGAAGCGGATTCTGGAAGCATTGATATTGGAACTACCATAAAGACGGGATATTTCTCGCAGGAAAATGAATATATGGATCAGGATCTAAAGGTTATAGAATATATAAAGGATACAGCAGAATATATCGAAACATCAGAGGGGACTATTACAGCTTCTCAGATGTGTGAAAAGTTTCTATTTACTGGAGCGATGCAGCATTCCCAGATTGCAAGACTATCTGGTGGAGAGAAGCGTAGACTTTATTTGCTGAAGATATTAATGGAAGCGCCTAATGTATTGGTTCTTGACGAGCCCACCAATGATTTAGATATTCAGACACTAACTATACTTGAGGAGTATCTTGATAGCTTCCAGGGAATAGTAGTGGCTGTTTCTCATGATAGATATTTTCTAGACAAGATTGCAACCAGAATATTCGCCTTTGAGGGAGAGGGAGTTATCCGACAATATGAAGGAAACTTCTCGGATTACAAGGAAGCTATAGCTCTTCAAGGCGAAGAGGGTACAGGCGCTGCAATGAAGGAGAACAAGCAGTATATTGATCAGGAGGGCCGTCAACCAGCCAGTGTGGCAACCTGGAAGCAAAAGAATAATAAATTGAAATTTACCTATGTAGAGCAGAAGGAATATGATGAGATTGATGGAGAGATTGAAGCTCTGGAGCAGATGATTGGAGATGTGGAGGCACAAATCGATATTTCAGCGACTGACTATGGTAAACTGAATGATCTTATGGAAGAGAAGGATAAGCTGGCTGAGAATCTGGAGCACAAGATGGAGCGTTGGGTCTATTTAAATGACCTGGCTGAGCAGATTGAGGCAGAGAAGAATGGAAGAGGTTAACTATGTATAAATTAATTGCACTAGATTTGGATGGAACATTATTAAATGAGAAGAAAGAAATTTCAAATAGATGCAGGGAAAATATTAGAAAATTAAAAGCAAAAGGGAAAAAGGTGGTTTTGGCCACTGGGAGACCATTTAATGGAATTACATCATATATTGAATCTCTTGGATTGATAGAAGATGATGATTATGTGCTGGTATTTAATGGAGCCCGTGTGCAGAGCACCAGGACAAAAGAGATTCTTTTATACAAGCCTTTATCCCTGGAATCTTATAAAGAATTATATCCTGTAAGTATGGAACTAGGTGTTAATATTCACGCCTTAACAGAGGGTTGTGTATTGACACCCAAGAAAAATCCATATACAGAGATAGAATCTACTATCAATAATATCCCCACCATAGAAGGACCACTTGACGACGTTGATGCTTCAACAAATATTATTAAGGTTATGTTCGTTGATGATCCAAAGAAATTGGATTCTATTATACCTCTAATACCCATGTGGGTTAAGGAAAAGTATACAATGTTTAGAAGTGCATCGATATTTTTGGAGTTCCTAGATAAGGAAGTAAATAAAGGAGTGGGGGTATCTCTTATTGCTAACCATCTGGGTATAAAGCAAGATGAGGTAATATGTGTGGGCGATGAAGGAAATGATGCTGCCATGATACAATATGCAGGACTTGGTGTTGCTATGAGCAATGGAACAGATGAAGTTAAAGCTCTAGCAGACTATATTACTCTTTCAAATGAAGAGGATGGAGTAGCTCATGTGATTGAGAAATTCATGCTGTAAGCGTTCTATATATTATAAGAAGGTCATCAACATCACTTATGAATAGGCATATCCCATCTTCCCCGTACTTTCTTTC
>CAZMYP010000054.1:1521-15506 GCA_964570535.1 uncultured Herbinix sp. | reverse complement strand
GCCTTTAATGTGATTCTCATTACTTGACTTGCCATAAAAAAAGCCGCCTCCTTTTCGCACTTAAGTTCAGTACGACAAGTGGTGACTGTACACTCATCCGTGCGTATCTTAGTTTCTCATATAAATAATCCGGTTTGGCTCAAATCCTTCCGGATATATGTTTACTAGATTTTCACACGTTTTATCTGCTATAAGCAGAAGATTAATTGGTACAGTGACTTGTCGCCAGTTTCATAACTTGACCTTCGCTCCACGTAAAAACCTACTGAAAACCAGTAGCAACCTCACGCTTCTACGCTATCAACGTCACAACATTACATATTATATACTACAGATATATCATTTGCAAGTACTTTTTTATTTTTTTAGGACTTTTTATTATTCTATTTTAATTACTCTTCAATAATATACTGAAAGCTAATAGACTGAATGCTGCTTTATATAATATTACCTCTCCCATCTTCCAGAAGCGCCACAGGGAAGTACCAATCCATTACTTGTTACGGGAAGTCCTATTTCATCGGCCGTCACTAACCCATTGTACTTTTTTCCTATTCCTTCATATATCATATAGGAAAGAACTCCTGCCTGTAAGCCAGTGGTATATGAATTAACAAGGAAGAAAAGTGGATCATCACTAAGAAGCTGTGCACATAACTGTATAAATGAATAAATGCTATCTTCTATCTTCCATATCTCACCCTTGGGACCTCTGCCATATGAGGGAGGGTCCATTATAATAGCATCATACTTGTTGCCTCTACGTATCTCCCTTTCCACAAATTTCACACAGTCATCTACTATATATCTAATCTTAGCCTCTGCCAAACCTGAAGAGCTAGCATTTTCTTTAGCCCAAGTCACCATACCTTTGGAAGCATCTACATGGGTAACTGCCGCTCCTGCCTTAGCTGCAGCCAGAGTAGCCCCTCCTGTATATGCGAACAAATTAAGAACCCTAACCTGCTTGTCCTTTTCCATATTAATCTTCTTAGAAAACCAGTCCCAATTCACTGCCTGTTCAGGAAATAGCCCTGTATGCTTAAAATTAAAGGGCTGAAGGTTGAAGGTTAGTTCCTTATATTTTATATTCCATTGCTTGGGAAGATCAATAAACTCCCATTCTCCTCCACCCTTAGAGCTTCTGTGATAATGGGCATTCATTTTTTTCCAACCCTTATGATTTTTTGGCGTGTCCCATATAACCTGAGGATCTGGTCTTACCAGGATGTATTCTCCCCAGCGCTCCAGCTTCTCTCCCTTTGAAGTATCTATTACCTCGTAATCATTCCATTCACTAGCAATCCACATAATACTCTCTCTTTCCTAGTCCGTCCTTGCTTTATCTGCAAGGCTTATTATATACCAGCTTAAGTTCCTTTACAACTTATTAAGTACATGGATACAAATTCATTGTTTTAACTGATTTTAACCATTCTAACCTTTTTTTAACTTGACGATTTTGCTCATCTATAATAAACTAATAAGCGTAAACATTCAACAAATAAGTTGTTGTAAATTGACCAATACATAAGGAGGGTTATAATATGGGAATATTAACAAGATTTAAAGATATTATGTCTAGCAACATCAATGCACTTTTAGATAAGGCTGAGGATCCCGAGAAAATGATTGATCAGTGCCTTAGAAATTTGAACTCTGATCTCGGTAAGGTAAAATCTGAGACAGCTGCTATTATGGCTGAGGAACAAAGAGCAAAGAGAGCTTTGGATGAATGCAACAATAGCATCAATGAGATGCAGACCTTTGCAGTTAAAGCACTCGAAGCTGGTAATGAAGCTGATGCTCGTAAGTTCTTAGAACAGAAGGCTTCTTTAACCTCTAAGCAGGCTGGCCTTCAAGAGGCATACACTCTTGCCAATAGCAATGCAACACAGATGAGAGAGATGCATGATAAACTCGTAGGAGATATAGGCGAACTTGAATCCAGAAAAGATATGATTAAGGGTAAGCTTGCCGTTGCAAAAACCCAAGAACGTATTAATAAAATTGGTAGCTCCGTTAACAGTGCTAATAATTCCATATCAAGCTTTGAAAAATATGAGGATTTGGCAGACAAGGCTCTTGATAAGGCAAATGCCATGGCAGAGTTAAATAGCTCCACTCCAGATAACTCTATTAAGGATTTATCTAAGAAATATGCTACTGATGCATCAGTGGATGATGAGCTAGCCGCTTTAAAAGCAAGTCTAAATAAATAGCCTAGTATAAATGTCCGTCAATAAGAATGCTATATTTCTTTTTACGGGCATTTTCTATTAGCTATAGCCAAAGTATAATTAGCGTATATAAGGAGGGATATAAATACCATGGTAGTACATTACAAATGCCCGAATTGCGGGGCAGATATGGGATTTGATACCCATTCAGGTAAGCTGAAATGTGATAGCTGCAGCCATGAGGAGACCATTGAAAAGATGACTGGTCTGCCTGAGAATACAAATGATGAGGATATCTCTTATGATGCGGATGAAGATGATGTCTTAATAGCAAATTCTGGCTTTGAGGATGATTACGAGGATTCTTCCAATGAGGATAATCCCTCAGATCATACTACCTTTTCAAATAATGAAGTTTTAGAATATAATTGTGATAACTGTGGAGCTGTCATATTAACAGATCCACAGACCTCCGCAACAAAATGCAGCTTTTGTGGGGCAGGGGTGGTTATTAGTGATCGCTTATCAGGGAGCTTTACCCCTAAGGCAGTAATTCCATTTTCAATTAGCAAGGAGCAAGCTCAAGTGGCCTTTAAAAAATGGTGCAAGAAGGGTCTTCTTACTCCAAATGACTTTAGAGTTGCTGATCGTGTCAAAGACATTACAGGTATATATATACCTTTCTGGCTATTTGACATTAATGCTAAGGGAGAAGTAGAAGCTGTCTGTACAACCACCCGCAGGTATACCTCTGGTGATTGGATTTACAAGGAAACTAAGTACTACAATGTATATCGTAAGATTGATTTGAATTACCTGAAGATTCCCACCGATGCTTCTAAGAAAATGAATGATAAGATGATGGATAAGCTAGAACCTTATTCCTTTACTAGCCTTAAAGATTTTAAAATGCCGTATTTGGTTGGATATATAGCTGAAAAATATGATTTCGATGATGAAACGTTGCTTCCTAGAGTTAAAGCTCGTGTAACTTCTTATGCTGACAGCTATATTAGATCCACCATAACTGGTTATTCAACCGTCAGTATTAATAGAAAGGATATTAATATCCGAAAGACTAAATCTGATTATGCTTTACTGCCAGTATGGATGGTTTGTTATGATTATAAACAATCAGAACACAACTTTTTAATGAATGGCCAGACAGGTAAAATTGCTGGCAAGCCTCCTATTAGCGGCCTTAAGGTTGCTTCCTGGTTTTTAGGTGTATCTGGGGCAAGTCTTCTTGCACTTAGATTAATAACATTAATGGCGGGAGGTAGCTTCTTATGGTAGCATATAATAAATCCTTAAGGCATATTGGAAAATTTCTAATATGCATTATACTATCCCTAACAATGTTTAATTTTATATCTAGTACTGAGGTAGCATTTGCAGATGAGGCTATTCCTATTGATGGCAAAAGAGTATATGACGACGCCGGAATTCTCACAGATAGTGAGATAGAAAAACTAGAAGCTAATATAAAGAAAAACGAGGAAGCTTCCGGTATTGAAATCTATATCCTAATTCATGATGATAAGAAATCCACTTATCCTGAAAGATATATTGAGGATTTTGAGGATCAGCTTCCTGTGGGAGACCATGTACACTTTCTTTATGATATCTATAGAGGAGAAATATTTATTGAGGGGTATGGGCTTGCAGAAACCTATATCCACTCAAAAAGAATTGACAAAATATTAGACAATATGGTAGGTGACTTAAAAAGCAAAAATTATGTAACTGCATTTAACACCTATATATCCATGTCAGCGAAATATATGGCTGATGATTCAGAGATAAATACGGATTATAACTATATTTATGATAATCCACCAGATGGATTTGATCCAGATAACGAATACAGCTATGATGATTATGATTACGATAGTTATTATAAAAACGAGCGATTAGATGATAATATTTTCTTTAATTTCGGGATTCAAATATTGATATCCATTGGAATTGGTGTCATAGTAGTAGGAGTTATGCTCTATAATTCAGGCGGAAAGATGACTGTAGGTGGCAATGATTATCTTGATAGACGCCGTCAATGCCTTATTGGCAAACGAGATCAATATATTAGAACTTCCGTAACTAAAACAAGAAAACCCACTCAAAGCTCCAGTTCAAGTTCTGGTGGTTTTAACTCAGGTGGCTTTAGAGGCGGTTCTTCCAGTGGTGGTCGTTCCCATAGCTCAGGGGGAAGAAAGCTATAGCAATTGATAACTGGAGATAATTCCAGAAATAATAAAATTTATAGGAGGTATAGTATGGGCTTTTTTTCAAAACAATTAGCAAATGTTGTAGAATGGAAAGAATTTCGCGAAGATATGATTTTTTACAAATGGAGCAATGAAGAAATCAAAAAGGGTAGCCGATTAATTATTCGCCCAGGTCAGGATGCAATATTCCTTTTTAACGGTAAAATCGAAGGTATCTTTAAGGATGAGGGTGATTATGATATTGAATCACAGATTATACCTTTTTTATCAACCCTAAAGGGTTTCAAATTTGGATTTAACAGCGGAATGCGTGCTGAGGTTCTGTTTATTAATACCAAGGAGTTTATGGCAAAGTGGGGTACACAAAATGCAATAAACATACCTACACCGTCTCTTCCTGGTGGTATGCCTATCCGTGCCAATGGAACTGTTACCTTTAAGGTTTCAGACTATGTCATGCTTATTGATAAAATCGCTGGGGTAAGACAAAACTACTATGTTGAGGATGTAAACCTTAGAATTCGCGCTATTCTAGACCAGCTACTGATGAAATGGATTACTAAGGAAGGCAAGGATATGTTCAATCTCCAGGCTAATTCCTTTGATATTTCTGAGGGAATTAAGACGGATCTTGGAATGCAGTTATTTGATAGTGGCTTATCTATAACAGCATTTAACATTATGAGCTTTAATTATCCTCCTGAAATTCAGAAGATGATTAATAAAAATGCTTCCCATAGCATGGTAAGTGACCTTGGTCGTTACCAGCAGGTAGAAATGACTGATGGTGTTGCTTCAGGCAAGGTTAAGGGTGGCGGCGTTGCCTCCGATATGGCCGGAATGATGATGGGAATGAATGTAGCAAATCAAATGATGCAAAATATGAACCAACAAACAGGAAATACAAATCAAGCTCAGCAGGCGGCCGGTACTGGGGCAAAACCTAATTTCTGTCCTAATTGTGGTCAAAAAAGCAGTGAAGCTAATTTCTGCCCCAACTGTGGCCAGAAGCTAGCCTAAACAAATTAATCAAATACTTAATAACATAAAAGGACATATATCAAAGCTTATATCTCGCTTTAATATATGTCCTATCTATTTTACCGTTTCATCATTATATTAGGATATCCATATTACTAAGCTGGTTAAGTTTAGTGTCTTATATCTTGAATACCTTATCCTCCATTAGGAGACCAAGCCTCTTTGTGGCATCCTCACTACTATTACCCTTAACTCCAAAATAAAACTTAATCTTTGGCTCAGTTCCTGAAGGTCTAATTGCACACCAGGCATCATCATTCATTTCATAATAGAGGACATCCGATTTAGGAAGGCCTGTAGTAGTTACCTCTCCACTTGTATTATTGGTCATAGTATCAGCTAGATAATCCCTTATCTTGGTGATCTGGTAGCCACCAGCCATCTTGGGAGGATTTGCACGATATTCCTCCATAATAGACTTTATTTTTTCCATTCCCTCTATACCCATAAATGTAACAGCTACGGTCTCTTCTTTATAAAAGCCATACTTTTTATATATATTTTCCATCTGTTCATATAGAGTAATTCCTTGGGATTTATAATAGGCAGCTGCTTCACATAATAACATAACTGCAACTATGGCATCCTTGTCTCTAGAATGAGTCCCTACCAGATATCCATAGCTTTCTTCAAAACCAAATACAAATTCATGGGAGCCTGTTTCTTCAAAGAGCTTAATCTGCTCTCCAATATACTTAAAGCCAGTTAAGACCTCAATAAGTGTTGCCTTATATTCCTTAGCTATACTATCTGCAATATTACCTGAAACTATTGTCTTAACTAGAGCGGAATTCTTGGGAAGCAATCCCTTTTCTGCTCTCTGAGAAAATACGTATTCAGCTATTAATGCTCCTGTCATATTGCCATTAAATAATACAAATTCACCCTTATGATCTTTTACCTGAACTCCTAAGCGGTCTGCGTCGGGATCCGTAGCGAGGATTATTTCCCCCTTAACCTTTATAGCCAATTCCTTGGCTAATGTAAATACCTTTGGATCCTCAGGATTAGGATAAGCTACAGTAGAAAATTCCGAATCTGGATGCTCCTGCTCAGGTACTACAAAGACATTTTTAAAGCCCAACTCCTTTAATATTCTCCGAGCTGGTATATTTCCAGAACCATGAATTGGGGTATAAACTATATTTAAGTCTTTACCCTCCTCGTTAATAGGATTAATAACTAGCTTTTTTAAGCTAGCTATGTATTTGTCATCAATTTCATTTCCAATGATTTTTAGTAGCCCTTGCCTTGCTGCATCCTCTCCTGACATAGTCTTTACAGTAGAAAAATCAGTAATAGCATTAACCTCATTAATAATCTCTCCGTCCTTAGGTGCTGTTACCTGTGCACCATCCTCCCAATACACCTTATATCCGTTATATTCGGGAGGATTATGACTAGCAGTTATCACTATGCCTGCAATACATCCAAGTTCTCTAAGAGCAAAAGATAATTCAGGTGTCGGTCTTAGGGATTCAAATAAATATGCCTTAATCTTATTTGCTCCTAAACATAAGGCGGCCTCCAAAGCAAACCTTGAGGACATTCTCCTAGAATCATAAGCTATGGCTACTCCCTTGTTCTCCCCTTCTTGCTTAATTATATAATTAGCAAGACCTTGAGTTGCCCTTCTTATGGTGTAGTTGTTTACTCTATTAATACCTGCACCCAATATTCCTCTTAATCCACCAGTACCAAATTCAAGATCCTTATAAAACCTCTCTTTTATTTCTTTGTCATTATCCTTTATGGCTTCCAGCTCATTTCTGGTAGCTTCATCAAAATACGGGTTTGACAGCCATTGGCTATAGTTCTCTAAATATTTCATACCTTACTCCTTATTTATAATTTATATTCCCACTTTATATTATGTTTATATATGATACTTATATACAAATAATGCAACTATTCAGTACCTTCACCGTTAAAGGGCATCTTACGATGCTAATGCACACAAAACGGATAAAATACATCCATTTTGGCACTGAAGCACTCGAATCCACTTCGTGATTCTCGGGGTTCTGAATAGTTACCAAATAATTATCTTATTCTAACTTAATAATAAATGACCACTCTTTAAAAAGAGGAGCCATGAGACTTTACAGCTCATTACTCCTCTTCCTAGCAAAACATAAAATTTCAATTCTTATAGTCCATCACTATAATCATCTTCATCTATACCCTGTAGATTAAAGTCTGTTTCTGTCCAGTCGCCATCATTATGAGTATCTTTGCCTTGAGAACTATGAGCATCATCTACACCAGATGCACTTTCATCTCGACCTAGATTATCTCCGTCCTGTTCATATTCCCCTTCATGATATACTATCTCAGGTATACCATCTTCTACTTCATAGTATTCTCCCTGGTCAAAACCCTCTTGACTATAGGCACCATCAGGATATTCGAAGGTATCAAATTCATCTGAATAACCGCCTTCACCATACATCATATATTCATCCTGAATCTCACTATCCAGCTTAACTGAACGATATCTCTTCATACCAGTACCAGCAGGAATAAGTTTACCTATAATAACATTTTCCTTTAATCCAATCAGCGGATCCACCTTACCCTTAATTGCCGCCTCTGTTAATACCTTGGTGGTCTCTTGGAAGGAGGCTGCTGATAGGAATGAATTAGTAGCAAGGGATGCCTTAGTAATACCTAGCATAACCTGTTTGCCATCTGCTTCCTCCAGGCCTTGCTCTCTCATAGAATCATTAACATCGTTATAATCCAAGCTATCTATCAAAGCACCAGGTAAGAAGTTAGTATCGCCGTTTGTCTCAATTCTGACCTTTTTCAACATTTGACGAACTATGACCTCTATATGCTTATCATTAATCTCAACACCTTGTAGACGATATACTCTTTGAACCTCTTGAATCATATAATCTTGAACAGCTCTAACCCCTTTGATTTTAAGAATATCATGAGGATTAACGCTTCCTTCTGTAAGCTCATCACCAGCCTCAAGTACAACTCCATCAGCGACCTTAATCCTTGATCCGTAAGGTATGAGGTAGGCTTTTGATTCAGCAGTTTCATTGTTTGTTACAATAACTTCTCTTTTCTTCTTGGTGTCCTTGATTGCTACAACACCACCAAATTCTGCAATAATTGCAAGTCCTTTTGGCTTTCTAGCTTCAAATAACTCCTCGACACGAGGAAGACCCTGTGTTATATCGTCACCAGCAACTCCGCCTGTATGGAAAGTACGCATTGTAAGCTGTGTTCCCGGCTCACCTATAGACTGAGCTGCAATTATACCTACAGCCTCACCTACCTGAACGGCTTCACCAGTAGCCATATTAGCACCATAACATTTTGCACATACACCTATATGGGATTTACAAGTTAAAATTGTTCGTATCTTAACCTTATCTATTCCTGCATTAATTATTCGTGCTGCACGCTTCGGTGTAATCATATGGTTAGCTTTAACAATAAGATCACCTTTAGTATCAGTTATAGTTTCACATGAATATCTTCCTGTAATTCTTTCAATCAGGCTCTCAATAACTTCCTTACCATCCATAAATGCAGTAACCACCATACCATGGGGTTCTTTTTCATTAATACAGCAATCCACCTCACGAATAATTAAATCCTGTGATACGTCTACAAGACGTCGTGTCAAATATCCTGAGTCAGCAGTACGAAGAGCTGTATCAGACAGTCCCTTTCTGGCTCCATGAGCAGATATAAAGTATTCTAATACATCCAGGCCTTCTCTAAGGTTGGATTTGATTGGCAATTCAATGGTACGTCCTGTAGTATCTGACATAAGCCCACGCATACCTGCTAGCTGTTTTATCTGTTTATCAGAACCACGGGCACCAGAATCAGACATCATTCTAATATTATTAAAAGGATCTAGCCCCTTTAAAAGCGTATCTGTTAATTCACGATCGGCTTCCTTCCAAGTGTCAATTACGTTACTATAACGTTCCTCTTCTGTCATCCTACCACGTCTATATTCTCTAGAAATATTCTCTACGGTAGCTTCGGCTTCAGCAATAATACGCTTTTTATCTTCAGGCACCTCCATATCAGATATTGATACGGTAAATGCTGCTTTAGTTGAATACTTATAACCAAGAGTTTTGACTGCATCTAGAAGCTCAGCTGTCTGGGTTGCACCATGAATGTTAATGCATTTCTCAAGGATAGGCTTAAGCTGCTTCTTTCCTACTATAAAGTTTACCTCAAGCTCAAGGAAATTATCTGGATTGCTTCTGTCTACTAATCCCAAATCCTGGGGGATAATTTCATTGAAGATAAAACGTCCCAATGTGGACTTTATAAGTTTTGATTCCGTGACACCTTCATTATTAATACCAAACACTTTTACCCTGATAAGCTCATGTAATGATATGGTTTTATTCTCATATGCTAATATTGCCTCACTAATACTCTTAAAAGAATGTACAATTCCAGTAGCATTTTCTTTTTCAATAGTAAGATAATATATACCCAGTACCATATCCTGAGAAGGTACTGTAACTGGTGCACCATCAGATGGCTTTAATAGATTGTTAGGTGAAAGTAGAAGGAATCTACATTCCGCCTGAGCTTCTACTGATAATGGTAAATGGACAGCCATTTGATCTCCATCAAAGTCTGCGTTATATGCAGTACATACCAATGGATGAAGCTTAATCGCCTTACCTTCAACAAGTACAGGCTCAAATGCTTGTATACCAAGCCTATGGAGAGTAGGTGCACGGTTTAACATAACTGGATGTTCTCTAATAACATCCTCCAATACATCCCATACCTCAGGCTGGAGTCTTTCTACCATTTTCTTTGCTGATTTTATATTATGTGCTGTTCCTCTACCTACTAGCTCTTTCATAACAAAGGGCTTAAATAGCTCAATTGCCATTTCTTTGGGCAGTCCACA
The DNA here is from genome assembly GCA_964570535.1 of uncultured Herbinix sp. Lineage (GTDB taxonomy): Bacteria > Bacillota > Clostridia > Lachnospirales > Lachnospiraceae > Mobilitalea. The sequence continues at coordinate 5,145 of CAZMYP010000054.1, read as the reverse complement.
CTGATATAGTTTTAATTCAGGTCCTACAACGATAACGGAACGACCAGAGTAATCCACTCGCTTACCAAGAAGATTCTGACGGAAACGACCCTGCTTACCCTTTAGCATATCTGACAAGGATTTTAAAGCTCGGTTACCAGGTCCAGTAACAGGTCTTCCTCTTCTACCATTATCTATTAATGCATCAACCGCTTCCTGTAACATTCTTTTCTCATTACGAACAATTATCTCAGGAGCACCTAGTTCAAGGAGCCTCTTTAGACGGTTGTTACGGTTAATTATTCTACGATATAAATCATTCATATCGGATGTTGCAAATCTTCCACCATCAAGCTGTACCATAGGGCGTAAATCAGGTGGAATAACTGGAACTACAGTTAGAATTAGCCATTCAGGCTTGTTGCCGGATTCTCTAAAAGCTTCAACCACTTCAAGACGTTTGATAATTCTTGCACGCTTCTGGCCTGTTGAATCCTTTAACGCCTTTTTAAGTTCCTTAGATTCCTTTTCAAGGTCAATATCCCTTAAGAGCTCCTGAATTGCTTCAGCACCCATTCCAAGACGGAAGCTACCTGCTCCAGTATTCTCAATTGCTTCAAGCTTTTCTCTTTCATTAAGAACCTGCTTATACTGAAGCTCAGAGGTTCCTTTATCTAGAACTATATAAGAAGCAAAATAAAGTACTTTCTCTAAGGTCCTTGGTGACAGATCAAGTATCAATCCCATACGGCTTGGTATTCCTTTGAAATACCAAATATGAGATACTGGTGCTGCTAGCTCAATATGTCCCATTCTTTCACGACGAACACTTGCTTTTGTAACCTCAACTCCACAACGGTCACATACAACACCCTTATATCTAATCTTTTTATATTTTCCGCAATGACATTCCCAGTCCTTACTGGGACCAAAAATTCTTTCACAGAACAAACCATCTTTTTCTGGTTTTAAGGTTCTGTAGTTAATAGTCTCTGGTTTTCTTACTTCTCCCTTTGACCATTCCCTAATTTTCTCTGGCGAGGCTAGACCTATCTTTATTGCATCATAAGTTGTTTGTTGCTCACTACTATACATAATTTCAGGCATTATTTGGCTCTCCCTTCGTTATTTCTGCTTTTGTTCTAAGTTTCTTAACGGTTTACGGGTTGCCCGCAAGCCTTACAACTAACGCTGCCGTAAGCTAAGTCGGCACCGCAATTTGTACAGATATCATCTGCATCATCTAAATCATCCAGATCATCTATATCGTCTATATCCTCTGTATCATCAATAACATCAATTACTACTGCATCATCTGTTTCATCTATATCATCCGCATCCTCTGTATCATCTAAAAAGTCCTCTTCAATCTCATCATTGTCATCATCACTGTTGACTAAATCGGATTCCTCTTCATATATATCAAAAACTTCATTATTAATATCTGCAGCACTTGTCTTAGTGAATCCGGCACTTTCGTAACCCTCATCATATCTGAAGTTGTTCTCGCCCTCAATCAACTGAGTCATATCATTATTACCATAGTCTACACTCTCAGTCATCTTAATCTCATTACCATATTCATCCATAACGGTAACATCAAGAGATAATGACTGTAACTCCTTTAAAAGAACCTTAAAGGATTCAGGTATACCAGGCTCACTGATATTCTCACCCTTAATAATAGCTTCATAGGTTTTTACACGACCAGTTACGTCATCGGATTTTACAGTTAGAATTTCTTGGAGTATATAAGCCGCACCGTATGCTTCCAGTGCCCAAACCTCCATCTCACCAAATCTCTGACCACCAAACTGTGCCTTACCGCCTAAAGGCTGCTGTGTTACTAAGGAGTAAGGGCCTGTGGAACGAGCATGAATCTTATCGTCAACCAGATGATGAAGCTTCAGGTAATGCATGAAGCCTACCGTTACAGGCTGATCAAAGCATTCTCCTGTCCTACCGTCACGAAGAACAACCTTTCCGTCACTGTTAATAGGAACACCCTTCCATTCATCACTTTCTCCATGATGTTCCTTAAGATTCTCTAATAGATAAGAGTCTAAGGTGTCTTTGTATTTATCATAAAATTCATCCCATTTGCAATTAGCGTAATCATTGGCAATTTCTAAGGTATCCATAATATCATATTCATTTGCTCCATCAAAAACAGGAGTAGCTATATTGATACCAAGTACCTTTGCCGCTAAGGAAAGATGTATCTCAAGTACCTGTCCGATATTCATACGTGAGGGCACGCCCAAAGGGTTTAACACTATATCAAGAGGTCTTCCATTAGGTAAGAAGGGCATATCCTCAACTGGTAATACACGGGATACTACACCCTTATTACCATGACGGCCTGCCATCTTGTCACCAACCTGTATCTTCCTCTTCTGCGCTATATATACACGAACAGTTTCATTTACACCTGGAGACAGCTCATCACCATTTTCTCTGGTAAATACCTTGGCGTCTACTACAATACCATATTCACCATGAGGAACCCTAAGGGAAGTATCTCTTACTTCTCTAGCCTTTTCTCCAAATATAGCTCTAAGAAGACGTTCCTCTGCTGTAAGCTCAGTCTCTCCCTTAGGCGTAACCTTGCCAACAAGAATATCTCCTGCACGAACCTCTGCACCTATACGGATAATTCCTCTCTCATCAAGATCCTTGAGAGCTTCATCACCGACACCTGGCACGTCCCTAGTAATCTCTTCAGGTCCAAGCTTAGTGTCCCTTGCTTCAGCTTCGTATTCCTCTATATGGATGGATGTGTATACATCCTCCTGAACCAGACGTTCACTTAATAAAACCGCATCCTCGTAATTGTAACCCTCCCAGGTCATAAAACCAATAAGTGGGTTCTTACCAAGGGCCAACTCACCCTTAGAAGTTGAAGGACCATCTGCAATAATCTGTCCCTCCTCAATCCTATCACCATGTCTAACAACAGGTCTTTGGTTGATACAAGTTCCCTGGTTACTCTTAGAAAATTTAATCATGCGATATGTGGTTTTTGAATCGTCATCATTCTTAATAACTATATCCTTTGCAGTAACCCTATCTACAACACCGGATTTTTCGGCTAGCACACATACACCTGAGTCTATGGCTGCCTTTGCTTCAATACCAGTTCCAACAACAGGAGCTTCTGTTAAAAGAAGAGGAACTGCCTGACGCTGCATGTTAGCACCCATAAGAGCACGGTTAGCATCATCATTTTCCAAGAAAGGAATTAATGCTGTAGCTACCGAGAATACCATCTTAGGAGATACATCCATTAAGTCAATTTTCTGTTTCTCATATAGAGATGTTTCTTCTTTATAACGACCGGAAATACTATTTCCAATAAAATATCCATTCTCATCTAGCTCTGCATTGGCCTGTGCTACTATATATCTATCCTCTTCATCAGCTGTAAGATAAATAACCTCATCGGTTACCTTAGGATTCATAGGCTCTTCCTTATCAACCATACGATATGGAGCCTCAATAAAGCCATATTCATTAATTCTTGCATAGGTTGCCAGGGAGTTGATCAGTCCGATATTAGGTCCTTCAGGTGTTTCTACAGGACACATTCTACCATAATGGGAGTAATGAACGTCACGAACCTCAAAGCCAGCTCTATCTCTGGAT
>CAZMYP010000054.1:0-1511 GCA_964570535.1 uncultured Herbinix sp. | reverse complement strand
ATAGACCTCCAGGTCCTAATGCTGAAAGACGTCTCTTATGTGTAAGCTCGCCAAGCGGATTATGTTGATCCATAAACTGTGAAAGCTGAGAGCTTCCAAAGAATTCCTTGACAGCTGCTGTTACAGGCTTAATATTTATTAAGGATTGGGGGCTAATACCCTCCAGGTCCTGTGTAGTCATTCTTTCTCTTACTACACGTTCCATCCTAGATAAACCAATACGATACTGGTTCTGTAAAAGCTCACCAACAGCACGTATTCTTCTGTTACCCAGATGATCAATGTCATCTGCATTGCCGATATTATATTCCAAATTAATATTATAATTAATAGAAGCTATAATGTCTTCTTTAGTTATATGCTTAGGTATAAGCTCACTTATATTCTTTTTAATTGCTTCTTTAATATCTTCAATAGAGGTATTATCCTCTAATATTTTCTTGAGTACTGGATAATATACGCTTTCGGATATACCCATTGACTTTCTCTCAGCCACACTAATCTGAGGCACATGATAAGAAAGGTTAACCATCATATTGGAAATAACCTTAACATTTCTCTCATCAGTTTGTACCGTAACAAAAGGAATGGCAGCATCCTGTATAAGAAGAGCCAATTCATTGTCTACTGCAGTTCCTGCTTCGGCAATTATCTCTCCTGTTGATTTATCAACTACATCCTCAGCAACTACAAAGCCAACAATACGATTACGATATGCTAATTTTTTATTAAATTTATAGCGACCTACCTTAGCCAGATCATATCTTCTAGGATCGAAGAACATACTATTTAATAAGGATTCTGCATTCTCTACAGCTAAAGGTTCCCCCGGACGAAGCTTTTTGTATAACTCTAATAAGCCATCCTGGTAGCTTCCTGATGGATCCTTTGCTGTACTAGGATCTTTTGCTATACTTGCAATAATCTTAGGATCTTCTCCAAATAGCTGTTTAATCTCTTCATTGGTTCCATATCCCAATGCCCTAATAAATGTTGTAATCGGAACTTTTCTGTTACGATCAACTCTCACATAAAAAACATCATTGGAATCTGTTTCATATTCCAACCATGCTCCTCTATTAGGTATAACTGTAGCATAAAATAATTTTTTACCTACTTTATCATGGTCAAGTGAATAATAGATGCCTGGCGAACGTACTAATTGGCTAACAATAACTCTTTCTGCTCCGTTAATGACAAAGGTACCTGTTGCTGTCATTAATGGTAAGTCACCCATAAATATCTCATGTTCATTAATTTCGTTATTCTCCTTATTATGAAGTCTTACTCTGACCTTCAAAGGAGCCGCATAGGTAGCATCTCTTTCCTTGCACTCTTCAATTGTATATTTTATGTCATCCTCGCATAATGCAAAGTCTACGAATTCCAGACTCAAGTGCCCGCCGTAATCTGTAATTGGAGAAATATCATTAAATACTTCTTTCAGTCCTTCATTAAGGAACCATTGATAGGAATCCTTCTGAACCTCAATTAGATTAGGCATCTCCAAT
>CAZMYP010000053.1:0-16040 GCA_964570535.1 uncultured Herbinix sp. | reverse complement strand
AATGAATATCGGTTTATTGAACTTGATGATGCCTATTCTACCGGATCATCAATAATGCCACAGAAAAAAAATCCTGATATAGCAGAGCTAGTAAGAGGAAAGACGGGACGGGTATATGGAGCCTTAATATCTCTTCTTACTACAATGAAAGGTCTTCCACTTGCTTACAACAAAGATATGCAGGAGGATAAGGAGCTTACATTTGATGCTATAGATACTGTAAAAGGCTGCCTTGCTTTATTTGATGGAATGGTATCTACCATGAGGTTTAATAAGGATATAATGGCAAGCAGTGGCAGTAAGGGCTTTATTAATGCAACAGATGCAGCAGATTACCTGGTTAATAAAGGGGTTCCCTTTAGGGATGCCCATGGCATAATAGGCCAGTTGGTCCTAATATGTATTGATAAGGGAATTCCTCTAGACAAATTAAGCTTAGCAGATTACAAGACCGTAAGTCCCGTATTTGAAGATGATATCTATGAAGCCATCAGTCTTACTACCTGCGTAAACAAAAGAAATACCATTGGTGCTCCTGGCAAAGAGGCCATGGATAAAGTCTTGAAATTAAATGAGGGTTATTTATCTTAATGCTTATAATATGATTCCTAAAAGGGTTGTTTCAAGCAATTTGAAACAACCCTCAAAATATTATATTTATTTATTCATATACTAATTTAACCAGCTAAAATCGGGGTATTTAAAAATAGCCTTTCCCTTGATTTTATCCTTTTTAACAAAGGGGTTTCTCCAGGACCTTGAGTCCATAGAGGTGTTTCTGTTATCTCCCATCATAAAATATGATTCCTCAGGTACAACAATCGGTCCAAACTCTTCATCATCCATAGGTTCAAAAAGATAATCCTCTTCTAATGGATTATTATCAATATATACTACGCCTTCCATAACTTCAATTGTCTCTCCGGGAAGACCAATTATCCTTTTTATATAATCTATACTCTCATTATCAGGATAAGGGAATACTACGATATCTCCCCGTTTGGGATTTCCAAAAAGATAGGATAATCGGTATGTAAAGACTTTATCTCCTGTCATAATTGTAGTCTCCATTGAACCGGATGGAACCTCAACCTTGTAAAAAACGAATCTGTTAATCAGCAATGCCAATGTAATGGCTATACCAATTACAATACCCCAACTAATAACTTCCTTCATAATACGCTTAGCCATTGCAGTATCTCCTTTGTTTAATTATCATAGCAGGTAAATTATTTTTCTTTTATATAAAGAATATAATAACATAAATATTTCATATCCTCAATTAATATTACCATATTACTAGCTATACTCATATGTTTCTTGAATGCTTAACCTATTTCTATTGTAAACAATTCATTTACAACCATCCATAGGGCTGGAAAGAAGTTCATAATTTGCCATACACCTGCACCTCTTAACTGTAATTCTGGTATCAAACGTAACTTAGCATTCATGCTTCTTGCATCATCAAACCACACCACATGCTCTACACCCTGCTCATTAGTATAGAAGTAGAATGGTGCTTGTGCAAGCTGATCAAATTCTATGGTGGCTCCATACTGTGCCGCTCGGGCAACGGCTTCCTGGTTACTTAAGGCCTCTGCCATACTTTCCCCCTGTACGAAGGGCAAAGCCCAATCATAGGAATAGTTGGGAATTCCCATCAGTATTTTATCTCTGGGTATTACAGAAACTCCATATTCCAGTACAGTTCGAACATTATTAAGTGGTGACGTAGCCATTGGTGGACCAAATAGGTATCCCCATTCATAAGTCATTAGTAATACTATGTCAGCAATAGCTCCAATAGCAGGATAATCATGGGCTTCATATAAGAGACCTGTCATTTCACCAGAGGTTTTTGGAGCCAAAGCTACCAGAGTTAAAAATCCCAGGGGTTCAAGTCGGTTTTTTATATTTGCAATAAAATCAATAAATAGCTGTTTATCTTCAGGTAAAATAAATTCAAAATCAATATCTAAGCCTATATATCCTTTGTTCTGCATAGTAATAACAATATTTTCAATAAGCCTACTCTGCCCCTCTGGATTCACAAACATATTATGGGCAATCTGAGAATTAAACTCCTGTTCAGGTGTCATTGGAGCCAGCATCATGATAGGAGGAACCCCTTCCTCATATCCAACCCCAATTAATTCCTCATCATCAATAGGTACCAAGTCTCCCTCTGGTGTAAATCCATAGGTAAATAGGGCTTGGTAAGTTAAGAATGGAAGTGTCTTACGATGTACAGTGCGGTTAATAAAAGGATAGGCGTAACCGTTGATTAGTGCAGCCCCTAGCTTTGGCTCCTCTTCAAAGGTTATCACCAATATTTCACCTGGATTTAAAACCTCCTGGGCTGCTGCCCATGGATTGTTCTGGAGAATTTCCCTTGTACTAATACTATATAATTCTGCAATACTAATAAGGGTGTCTCCTTCTTTAACAGTATGGACCTGTGTAGGTATTCGTACTATCATACTCTGTCCTATTACTAAGTTCTCCGGATTAGGTAATTCATTATCTATAATTAATCTTTCTGGAGTAACTCCATATTGTTCAGCTATCATACCCAGGTTTTCACCTTCTTTTACTACATGGATAATCATTATTTTAACTCCTCAATAAATAGCTTCATTAATCAATATATGCAGTGGTTATTTGATTGTGAAATATAAGGAGCGAGCATTGCATAATAGCATATAATACCTTATAATTAGGAATAATTAATATAGATATGGAGGAATATAAATGAATAAATATAAAGCTATCTCTGCAGAGCAGTTTCGTAAGAATCCATTTCAGACAATCGGCAAGGACTGGATGCTTATTACTGCTGGTAACGAAGAAAAGGTTAACACGATGACAGCCTCTTGGGGGGGATTAGGTGTTATGTATGGTAAGAATGTAGCTTATGTCGTAATCAGGCCCCAGAGATATACAAAAGAATTTGTAGATAGAGAGGATACATTTTCCTTAAGCTTTCTAGGTAAAGAATATCGCTCTACTCTTAATTACCTTGGTACTGTATCCGGTCATCATGAGGATAAGATTACAAATTCAGGATTAACCCTGGTTCGCTATGAGGATACCCCTTATTTTGATGAAGCAAGTCATGTTCTTATATGTAAAAAGCTATTTAGGCAAGCACTTAGCCCCGAAAGCCTACTAGATGAAAAACTGATTAATACTTGGTATTCAAATGGAGATCACCACATCCTCTATATTGCAGAGATAACAAAAATACTTAAAATACAACACAGCTTATCTTAAAAAAAGAGGCTTATGCAAAATCAAAATAATGCATATGCCTCTAACTATTTTATTAATAATTAATTATTTACGAGTGATTAAAGCTTAAGTAAGAATCCGTATCACCCTGTATACCTTCATATCCCAAATTAAATAAAGTTAGAATTGCTTCAACAACTTTGCTACAAAGCTCAATTATATAGCGAATATCTTGCTTTACTGCCTTAAGTGCATTTAAATACTCCTTATGTGTACTTATAATAAACTGAATGATTTCTTCAAGTGTATGCGGTTTATGTCCTTCAACAGATATCCTGTGGATATCCTCTGATTTTATGTATTCCCTAAGTTGAAATTTCATTTCCTTTTCATAATATACATGATCAGTCATAGTCCCGCTATAACATTCATTATGAGGAAATGTACAATAATCTGCTAGATAATGAGTAATAACTCCAAGATGTCTAGCATAATATCCGCTGAGTCCTTTATTAAAGTCATAATCAATAGTAATTCTTTTTATCTCATTAATAAGAATATCAAAGGTCTCTTCAAAGGTATGTCGTCTTGTTAAGAATGATGGTTTTAAGTCTGGTAATATGCTACCAATATAAAATGCCTTCTTATGTTCAATAAGTTTATGTTCCTGATTGTTATTTAAAAGAAACTTAGCTAATGAAATATGTGATTTTTTTCTCATGAATACCTCTAATCTTTTAAAATAATATATAATAAAGCTCAAAGCATAAAATTTATACATTAAAAAACCCTACATGAATCATATTACACTATTAGCCTATCAATCACAATAGGATAAAATCTTATTAATTTAGCATTAAAATACCATCAAAAGATACTATATGTATATATTTATCATTACACATATAAATAAAGTCTGAAATTCACGTCACTATATTGACTTTTAATACCTAATCCTGTAAGATGAGAAATCATATATAAAACTTATAATAATCGAATAATTTAGGAGATGATTTGTTGGATTCGAGTGATGCCGCGCAAGCGGTAATACTGTTGATATTATTAATTTTGTCAGCATTTTTTTCAGGGTCAGAAACTGCACTTACCACAATAAGCAAGCTTAGGATACGAAGCCTTGCAGACGAGAATGTAAGGGGATCACGGTCAGCATTAAAGTTGCTTGAGGATTCACCCAAGATGCTTAGTGCTTTATTAATTTGTAATAATATAGTAAAGCTTTCAGCTTCTGCACTTACAACCACCATGGCAATTGATATCTTCGGTAATAATTGGGTTGGACTTACAATAGGAGTTCTAACCTTAATTATTTTAGTGTTCGGAGTTATTACTCCAAAATCTATATCAGCTAATAGAGCAGAAAAAATTGCTCTTCAAGTGGCTGTACCAGTACTATTATTAACCAAGCTATTAACCCCCCTTATATTTATAATCAGCAAGCTATCTAATGGTATAATGCTACTTCTACGGATTGATACATGTGATAAGCCAACATATATGACAGAGAGTGAACTTAGATCAATCTTAGAGGTAAGTCATGAGGAGGGTGTTCTAGAAAGCGAAGAACGAAGAATGATAACCAACGTGGTTGACTTTGGGGACTCCCTAGCAAAAGATGTTATGGTGCCCAGGATAGATATGTCCTTTGTAAGTCTGGAGCTTTCCTACGATGAGTTAGTACATGCTTTTTCAATTGATAAATATACCAGACTTCCTGTATACTCTGAAAGCCGAGATAATGTAATTGGTATTGTCAATTTAAAAGATGTCTTCTTCTATAACGGTAAAAAGGAAGATTTTAATATATTGGACATAATTAGAGAGCCTTACTTTACTTATGAGTTTAAAAAAACCTCTGAGCTTTTGATAGAGATGAGAAAGGACTCCATAGCTTTAGCCATTGTCCTTGATGAATATGGTGCTACCGCAGGACTTATTACTATTGAAGATTTACTTGAGGAAATTGTAGGGGAAATTCGAGACGAATATGATTATGACGAGGAAGATTCTATACAGATAGTGTCTGAAAATGAATATATAGTTGATGGCAATACCAAGCTAGATGATATCAATGAAACCTTAGAGCTTAATATTGAATCTGATGACTATGACTCAATTGCCGGACATATCATCTATCTGCTTGATCATCTTCCCGAAGAGGGGGAATCTGTTATTGATAATAATGTCAATTACACCGTGGCTTCTGTAGATAAGAACAGAATTGATAAGGTTCATATTCATATTATGAGCGAGGAAGAAATTCCGCAATCCGAAGAATAATTATTTAACATAGTTTACTAAAACACAAAAATATTGTACTGATGTTATATTAATCTGTACAATGTTTTTTTATATTTTATTATTTTATCGTTGCAGTAAAATCCCCCTATATTTTTAATTAGTTACACTATATTAATATATTTATTATAATAGCTTGAATTATCAAAATCCCATATCTTCAAGAAGTAATACCGCTGTTTGAATCGCATTAGGGCATACCTCTTTTATCTTACCCGGATACTTAGCTCTGGCTTCTGCATCTCTTAAATCATACCCCAGTAATTCACGACATACAACATAACCATTTCTTTTAGCATACTCTTCCATGAATTTGGAAGTCAGTTCATAGCACCTTGCTTTAGCCTCTATATCCTCCGCTGCAGTTTGTCCGTACTTAAGTCCAATTACCATAACTGCTCCTGTCACAGCTCCGCAAACCTCACCACATCGCATGCCACCACCAAATCCACAAGCAAGCTTCAAAGCAAGCTCCTCTGCCATTCCATATTTGGAGCAAAACGCACCTAAAACTGCCTGTGAACAATTTAATTTACTATCAAATAGCTTAAGTGCTTTTTCTACTTTTTCATTCATAAAAACAACTCCTTACTCCTTGAACCCTAAATGCTTTCCAACTATGGTCACATTCTATTGCGTTTTCTGGGTCTGAACTGATTACCAGACATTTAGAATTTATAGGTCATTCTTTCCTTAAGTTATCAAGGAATTTATTGGACACATCAAGGGCTCATGAAATCCTTATCTCATTTTCTATATAGCTTCCACATATAATACTGGTAAGAAATAATTTCATAACTAGTCTCCTTGCTATGATTTACTATTTATATACATAATATTATATTTAAATAAAATGCAATAGTCAAAAGCAAACTTATATTTTATGATTAACGAATGAGAAAAATTGATTTTATGATTAAGATCTTGCAATACGTCCATATATATATGACCACTCGAATAGCGACTTTTCATCAATTAGATTATACTGGCTTTTTAAGAGTCTCCATCTCCAGTTACTTCCTGTGGTGGCTGGATGATTTATTCTTGAGTAGTTATCTAGCTTTAGAATGTCCTGCATCTGGATTATTACAACATCAGCATTGCTTGCATATAGAGCTCTTATAATAGCATCTGGCAGATTATCAGCTGCTTGGGCATTAAAGTATTTTAATAAGAACTCCATATCCCTTCTCTTCTCATCCTGTAAATATCCCACGAGAGTTTCATTATCATGGGTCCCCGTATATGCGACTATATTTGAGTCTTTGTAATTATGCAAAAGATAAGGATTGTCTATTGGACCATCGAGCCCGAACTCAAGAACCTTCATTCCGGGAAATCCGGTCTCATCAATAAGCTCAACAACATTAGGTGTCAGGACTCCCAAGTCCTCTGCGATTATCTTTGCATTACCTATTACATCCTTAATAACATCTGTCAGCTTCTCACCTGGACCCATCTTCCATTCACCCTCTGAAGCTGTGGGGCAATCAACAGGTATAGAATAATAATTAACAATACCTATAAAATGATCTATACGAACTACATCATATAGCTTTGATGAGGTCTTCATCCTCTCTCTCCACCATGAGAATCCATCCTCTTCCATCACATCCCATAGATATAAAGGATTACCCCATCTTTGTCCATCCTCCGAAAAAACATCCGGAGGAACCCCTGCCACATGAATAGGATTCTTTCTTTCATCCAGCTCAAACATTTCATAATGAGCCCAAACATCAGAGCTATCCATTGCTACATACAGAGGAATATCTCCAATAATACTTATACCCTTACTATTGGCATATTCCTTTAATCTACTCCACTGCTCACTAAATTTAAACTGCACAAAGCTCCAGAACTCTATTTCTGATTTTAGAAGATCGCTATATTTTCTCACTGCCTCAGGTTGGCGGTTCTTTATATCATCATCCCACAGCAACCATTCCTTACTACCAAAATGATTCTTTACGGACATATATAAACAGTAATCACCTAACCAATATTTATTCTTATTACAGAAATCCTGATATTCCGATTTATCCATATGGTTACTTCTAATAAAAGCATACTTTAGAACCTTCAATCTGCTATTATAAACCAAATCATAATCTATCTCATCCTCTGAGTTCAGCCAATCATAAGTATCGACCTCTTGTTGGTTAAGCAGACCTTCTTCTATTAACAGGTCCAAATCAATAAAGTAAGGATTTCCAGCTAATGCAGATAAGGATTGATATGGACTATCACCAAAACTGGTAGGTCCTATTGGCAATACTTGCCAGTACTTGCAACCTATTCGCTCAATAAAATCAATAAATACAAAACTTTCATTTCCAAGTGTTCCGATACCATAATTGGATGGTAAAGCGCTGATAGGAAGCAATATTCCTGAGCCTCTAGCTAATCTATAGTTTCTTTTCTTAGTAATTGTCATAACTCACGCTCTCTCTTATATACCAAATCAGTATTTTTAATGTGTTTTTGGGGTAATGATTTCCAAGTATACAAAACATTCGTCTAAGATTTATCTTTCAAATAATTTATTGAATTTTTATCATAATACTCATATAACTTTTGTACACCATTTTCCAAATAATAATAGTGACGTATATAAGCAAATAATAAGGCAAGTAATAAGCCAGTAACTAAATACATAGCCATTTCCGGCCAAAACAATGTTCCAAGGACAAAAATCACTGTAAGTAGTGCAATCGTAACCGTAACAATCAAATGAATTAGCCTCTCATGCTGAAAAAAACTTATCTGATTTAGCATATTTGTCATTAATATAGACCTATTATCCACTGTCAAATCCTTATAATCTATCGCCTCCAAAAAATCCAAATATTCCTTCAACCTTTTCCTCATCAAAACACACTCCTTACTGTGCATGGTTTGTTCACAGTGCCTGGTACCGTGTTCAGTTCACAGTTTGTTCACAGTGCCTGGTACCGTCTGTTTTCAGCAAGTAGCTCGAGCATTTCTTTCTCAGCTAATGCTTGGCTATATAAAAAACCTTGTATCTTATCACAATTGTATGATAACAGATAATCTACTTGCTCCTTTTGTTCAACCCCTTCAGCTACAACACTCATTCCCATATCTTTTCCGAGCATTATAATATATCCTGTCAGTGTTATTCTTTCCTTATCAGTTATCTGATCGATAAAGGACTTGTCTACTTTCAAGGTATCAATGGGCAACTGTTCCAAATAGTTTAGGGATGAATAGCCTTTTCCAAAATCATCCAAGGCGATCCTAACCTTCATATCGTGAATCTTCTTGATTGTAGGGTTAATAGTTTCAAATGATTCTATTAATATAGTCTCTGTTATTTCAAGTTCCAGCAATTGAGGTGGAACCTTGTATTCTTCTAAGGTATCAGCCACTAAATCGCAAAAATCATATTGTAAAAGCTGTAGAATTGATATGTTTACAGATACAGTTAAGTCATCATATCCATTCATGCGTAGTTCCTTCAAAAAAGCACAGGCCTTCCTAAGAGCCCAGGTTCCTAATGGAATAATATAATGGGTATCCTCAGCAACCTTAATAAACTTTTGAGGGGTAACTTCTCCTAATTCAAGGCTATTCCATCTTAGTAAAGCCTCCATACCTGTAATTCTTTTGTTTTTAGTATCAATCTGAGGTTGATAATATACATCAAACTCATTTTTTTCCATTGCCCTATGTATATACTTCTCAATTTCTACTCGTTCTTTAAATGCCGTATTCATAAGCTCATTAAAAACAACATAATTCTTTTTTCCCTGCTCTTTTGCTTGATACATGGCAATATCAGCGTATTTTAATAACTGATCAAGACTATCTCCATGCTCTGGATACATGACAATGCCAATACTTATACTGATATAAAATATACTATTATCAATTTCAAATCCTTTCTTAAAATCATCTAGTATATTTAAAGCAAAACTCTCCACTATTTCAATTCCGCTTATATCTTCAATAAGTAGAACAAACTCATCTCCTCCCAATCTGTATAAGGAATACCCCTTATCTAACATGGACCGAATACGTTCTCCTACCTTAACAATTAACTGATCTCCAAAAGCATGTCCTAGAGTATCATTTACATATTTAAAGTTGTCAATATCTATAAACAAAAGGGATGATTTGCCTCTATTCTCTGTTAATACATATTTAGCTGTTTCATATAATGATTGCTTATTTAAAACTCCTGTCAGCATGTCATAATATGCAAGATAAGTCAGTTTGTCATATGTCTTTTTAAGTTCATCATTACTTTCTGTTAAGTTCCCACGCATTTTCTTGATTTTTCTTATATAAAACAACAAAACACATAAAAACATAATAAGTACAGTAAAAGCTAATATAACACCTATTACTAATTTTTTGTAGGTTTCATAAAAAGAAAATGGTTTGTTTATTAATTCATATTTTTCGGGAAGTAAATCTAAAGATATATCGAATCGTTTTAGCTGTTCATAGTCAAAAACTATACTATTTGATTGTGGATAAACTAGTGGTATTGAGCTAATATCATCACCATTAATGATTTGCAGAGCTAATTCTGCAGCTCCCTCTCCTTGAAGTCTCCCACTTAGCATAGAACCTCCTAGTGTTCCTCTGTTAAGGCCAAAATCATATATATTATAAACAGGAACACTACTATTCCTACTAATGTCCCCCATAACAAAATCAAAATCCAATATGCTATTAATATCACTATAATACGTTGTAAGTAACACAATGCTATCATTCTGTAAGGTTTGAACCTGATTTATTATATCGCTATAAACCATATTATTCCAAGGTATTATATTTAGGTTCAAATTCATATTATTTATTGCTTCAGTAATAATCTCACCAGTCGACAATCCACTTTCAGAATTATCATAAAGAAGATAAATGTTTTTTAGAGATGGATTAATTGTTAATGCAATTTCAATCATTTCTGTGGGGTCAATAACCTCTATCACTCCGGTTACTCCCTCATAGCCTTCTGCTATACTATCATACCCCGTCTGATTTACACCACAAAAAACTATTGGGGCATCATTAAAAATTTCTTTTCGATTTTCTAATGCAAACTTCAATGCAATATCATCAGTAGTAATAATTATATCAATAGATTTATTTTCATACTTATACTTGAAATATGGGGATAAATATTCTAGATTATCTTTTGAATTATAGTTTTTCCAATCCAGATATTCAACCATTATGGATACATTATTGCCACTTTCTGAAAATCTTTCTAAGATACCATCAATTTCTTGCCTAGTCCATACAAAACCCTGATGATATGAATTAATTATCAATACATTTTTTACGTCTCTTGCTTCTTCCGCCGTTGCAGCTGGAGCTGGAGCTTTTAGTAATATAAGAAGTACTAATATTAAAATAATATTCATTATCCTATATAATTTTATTCTCATCTGAAACCACCCTGTTATCCTCTGCAATAATCCTTTAGTTACCTTGCTGGTAATATACAATACGCGTAAGTGTGTGTTTATTTGCTTAATTGCAATTATTACTAGGTGTATATATTATACAATATTCTGACATTTTTTTCACTATAAATTTATTGCATTGCTCTTTTATCCAATAAGTTCTACTTCTCTATTCAGAAAAAAGCCCTATATAAGTGTTATATTATTTCAACTTATATAGGACTTTCATCTTTATTCGTATTTATCCATGGTTTTGAATGATCTTATTAGGGAATATATTGCTCACTAATCATTACTACTTCATCGTCAATTAAAGTGAGATTAGTAAGTATTATATATATATCATTCCAAAGCTGAACTTCAATATAACGGTCTTGACTATCAAGTATAGTCAAATATGAGCTAGTATCCTCCGATATGTTTTGCATATACTCGAATACCTGTCACAATAATTCCTTATATATAATTCATCATTCATAGGTTCCTCCCACGCTACAGAACTTACTCTCAAATTATTTCTGTCTTTTTAGAACTGCGATGACCTTTCTGCTAGCTCCTTGAGTTTGATTCGTATCGAAACAGCTAACCAACTCCCAACCATCATTACCATAAGCATTTAAGGTATCATTAAAATCACTTATATTAAGTAATCCTCCTGAGAAACCTGTAGTTGTAAATTCTTTTGTTTTATATTCCCATTGAATCATGCCTTTTCCCTCCTATATTTGTAGGTAGTGTCAAGTTTGACACCCCGTTTTCATTTCAAAACCATTATTTATCTAGGGTTACATAGTCTTTTAATAAAAATAACAATGACCCCCTATTTTCGAGTATAATTGGAGTTACCACACAACCAAATATTCCGAAAAGGACGGTCATTGTTATGAACTCAATTATACTTCATTTATTAACTATAATTCAATACCAATACAGACAAATCTGTTGGTTAATTCTTTTTATCGCTAAATATATCCCCTTAAAGCAGTGGGCTTTTGATGATAGCCATTCTCCCAAGTACCAGAAATTCAAAACCGATATTCTCCCAAATGTCATCTATTATGAGGAAGTTGAATATCAATGGCTTATAAAGTCAAGTACGGATATGATAACATCGATGGTGCTAACTACAACGTTGCACTTTGGGTTGCCTACTACAACTTCTTTGTATTCATCCTTACTTAAAGATACGATTTTTGAGATTGAGTACTTTGCATTTTCTTTACTAGCTTAATTAAGATCAAAGAAATCATTCCAAACAAGATTAAAATTGTTAATATTATTCTTAACTGAAGCTTGATAAGCACCATTATCTCCAAATCGAATCATTATTTCCAATTGCTTTAGTTTTCTTAATTTACGTTTTAGCTCATTATAACTATTGTATATGGGCATTCAATCCCTCTATTTAATTATATTTCTTTACTCATAAAAATCATATTATCAATATTTTTTAATCCTCTGTTATAATAAAAGGCTTCAGTGCGTTCATCCTTTAAAGTAAATAAATAGATTTCCTTCACACCTATACGTTTTAATCTCTTTTCATATTCTTCAAATATTTTCGTACCATACCCCTTGTTTCTCTTGTCATTTTTCACGCATAGTTCCTTAATATTGAACATTGGGCCTGTATAGAATTCTTCTATACTACCCATAATCATACCACATAATTCATCGTTATCATAAGCTACTATTCCGTAAAACTCCTCGCTATTAGCAATCTGTAACAAGCGTTTTGAGGCTGACTCATGTGTCCAATGATCATTCCATGGCGGAGCATTAAATGTTTCAACATACATTGCAGCAATTGCATCTATGTCAGATAATTCAACTGTTCTATATATCATATAGCGCCTCCTCTTTAAGTCAAGTACCGTTTTATCAGTACCTTTAATATTTTTTCTACTCAGTTCTCTGTAAAATATTGATTGAAATACTCGTATAATATGTTTGTCAGGATAGAAATAGTATTATGTTTAACTATCAATACAGTGTTCACTTACATCATCTCATCCAAGGAACTTGTTTAAAAACAATCAGTAATAAACAAGATATGCCAATAATAATGAATACTATACCAAAAAGCACTATGAATATATTCATTTTCCTACTTGTAGGAACAAAAGCATCACTAGCATCATTAGGATTAATATAAATATCTACTTTACTGCCCTTTTGCGGTATCCCTATATTAGTATAAATAGAATTAGAATATTCGAACTCTTGATTATTATAGAAATACTTTAATGTAGGGCAAAATACTTTATTAGTTTCATCATAACCAACTTTATAACCAATTACTTCTGCAGAAATCTTCAGTGAATATCTTTGACTCTTTCTTTGCATATATTTTGGACTAAGTATAAGTATTACACCAAAAAAAGTAAAAGTAATAATCACTCCCCATAATATTAAGTCCGCAATTTGCTTTCCTTGATCAATACTATCATTAAATACATATCCAAACTTAATAAAGATACCAACTCCAAATACTAATATCCCAATGATTGTGATCAACATTCCAATTTTATAGTGACTTGATAGAGCTGAAATACCCATAATTAGCATATATTGTCCAAATAATAAAAGTGCTAATACCATGTTGGACGTTACTAAAGCATACCAAATAACTCCTAATGATATTTGTTCTAACAATACTACCCATCCAAATATGTATTTAATCCTCTTCATATGAATGCCCATTCTCTTTTGAGGTTTTCATCTTTGTTCTAACAAGAGCTGTACCATTATTAAATTCATAGCTCAATGCTAAATCCATTGTATAAATGCTGTTTTATCCTTATCATTATAACCGGCCTTTTTATAAAAATTTAAAGTTGATTCATTTTTTGCCCCCGTCAACAACATTATCTTATAGCAATTTTCTTTAACAGCTATTGATTTTGCATACTCTAATATATTAGTTGCATATCCTCTTCCCCTATAATCTTCCTTAGTAACAACATTTTCTATTAATGCATAAGGCCGTTGATTATTTGTTAGGTTTCTAATAATAACAATTACGCAAGACGATACAACCTTCTCTTCATATAAACCCAGAATAATATAATGGTTTTTATCTGTTAGAATTTCATACCATATTTCTTCTAGGTTTGCATTAATTATTGGCATCTCGTTGTTATGCAATTGTGTATACAATTGTAATAATTGCTTTAAATCTGATGCTTCTGCTTCTCTAATCTTCAACATCTATACTCTCCTCAAAATTCTCCTGTCTTTATCAAATAGTTTTACTGAAATAAACTATTCGCTCGAAGGATATTGTAAGAATCATTATTACTAATATATAAAAATGCTTGGATTCTGTTAAGTCCCATTTTATTAAAACCAAATTCAAGGACAATTTTCATCGCTTCGCTCATTAGTCCCTTTTTCCAATATGGTTTGCTTAAATCATAGCCTATCTCTGCTATATGATTAAGTCTATCCCACCTATGGTAACCAATCGTTCCTATAGGCACTTCCAACCTCCCGCCTCTTACTATTGATTTATAGTAAGGCCAATTACTTCTTTCATACCATCAATTATTTTATCTTTAATTATTCTTCCCAATTAATCTGATTATCTGGAATTCCCATTTTTCTGCATTCATCACAAACCCATGCTTTTTCCTTTATATTTCCAATCTCATATTGTAATATTTTATCTTTAAATACTATAATCTTTGTTGTATCAACCTTCATATCTACAAACCAGTTACCAATAAGCACTTTTGATAATTGTTCAGGAAAATTCTTTACTTGTGAGATAAAGTAAATAGCTGTCCAATATTTCGGGGAATAATTTGTTTTCCACAGCTCTGTTTTTTCTACTTCTACTAAATCCAAAATAAGCTCATCAGATAAACTTTCTTTAATTATTATTCCATTGAACATAAATAGACCTCCGTAATTAGATATATTAGTATTCTTCTATGTTTAGTGAACGTAAAACTAAATATGAATATCTATTCAAGAATTCTTATATTTGTTCATTTAAATCTTTTTCGGCTACCCACGATAAAAAAGATATATCTGCTCCACCAATATCGATTACATTGTTTTGATACATCATTACTCCGAAACCGTGCTCCCCATCCCACATGCATGAAAACTCGTATCCAGTATAAGCCATTCCGTTCTTGTATACATCCATAATATGTACAATAGATAAACCTATCAAATCTTTAACATCATCTGCATCTGTAACATCAGGCATAAGCTCTTCTGCTTCGTCCTCATCATATCCGTACTCACTTTGCATATCTGGATACTTCTCCATTAAAATCTTAATAATTGAATCTCTTATACTGTTTTGATTATTAATTGCATAGTTGTAAGCAGCTATTTGTTCTTTTGTAATACTTGGATTATTATCAGCCATATCTACACTAATATCTAAATCGTATACTCCATCCAAATCTGTTAAATAATCATCCCATGCATTCAATTCAATTGATCCTTGATATCCATATTTACCAAGCTCTATATTTGGTATATTATTCATTTCTACCTCTCCAATCCTTTAAATACAATCAGCACTTAAATTTATCCAATGCCAAATAATACCTTTTATGTTTGTCTTCTTGTTTTTAATTTAAATAATACATCAATCATAATACAGCTGTTTTATTATGTCAATTTATAACATGATAAATCTTGACAATCATATATATACCAAATCCTGGTAATTATTCTATTAATATAATTTCATTACTACTTACTAAAAAAAGCCCAAGGCAATCTTATTATGAACTTCTGAGCAAAGTAAAAAACCCAAAACATATGTTTTGAGCTAATAGTTTACCTATTTAGTTATTGACTAAATCCTACACAAGAAAATGTACATCCAAGAATTACTTCTTTCACTGTAAAAACCATATTAGGTCAAGCCCTCGACCTATTAGTAACAGTCAGCTACATGTGTTACCACACTTACACCTCTGTCCTATCTACCTTGTCGTCTTCAAGGGGTCTTACTTGCTTAATGCAATGGGATATCTTATCTTGAGGGGGGCTTCACGCTTAGATGCCTTCAGCGTTTAT
>CAZMYP010000052.1:0-16436 GCA_964570535.1 uncultured Herbinix sp. | reverse complement strand
TTTTCAGCCGCAAGACGCTTATAGGTTAGGGCAACCTGTCCCTCACCATCATTGACTTTAAGAATCTTGGCTTCCATTTTATCGCCAATCTTCACCATAGTAGTCAAATCTAGGTTTGGTGTGTTGGTATATTCATTTCTTGTGATTATACCTTCCGACTTGTAGCCTATATTTAAGATGATTTCATCTTCTTTAACACCCAAGACAATTCCTTCCACAACATCACCGTTGTTAATTTCTACTACATTTTCTTCCTCCAATAATTGTTCAAAACTCTTTTCTGACATAACGGTTAGAACCTCCTTGATAATATTGTGTGGGGTCGATGCCCCTGCTGTAATACCTACATTTCGAAAAGATTTAAATAAATTTAAATCCAAGTCACCTGGTTTCTGTATATAGTAAGTATTTTCACATTCTTCTTTGCAAATTTCATAAAGTCTCCTAGTATTGGAGCTTTGTTTACCACCTATTACAACCATAGCGTCAGAATTTCTTGCTAATTCATAGGCTTCTGACTGCCGAGAGTGAGTTGCATTGCATATGGTATTTAGAACAAATATATCATAACCCTTTTTTAATATAATTTCAACTAATTCTTCAAATCTATTGTAATTAAATGTCGTTTGAGCCACAATGCATAGTTTTGTATCTAATGACAGATCAAAACTCTTTGCATCTTCAATATCCTGGACAACAGTATAATTATTATTATTGCACCATCCTATAATACCTTTTATCTCTGGATGATCTGGATTTCCTACAATAACTATATGACGGTCACTATATTCACTTACAGTATTGTGTATCTTTTTAACAAAAGGACATGTTGCATCGACTATTTTATGCCCATAGGACGAAAGCTCATCAACAAGCTCTTTTGATATTCCATGTGCCCGAATAATTATTGTTCCCTTGGGTAATATCTTTAATTCCTCAGGAGCATCTATTACTATTACACCTTTATTCTTAAGAGCTTCAACAACTTCCTCATTGTGAGTGATTGGACCATAGGTATATATTGGATCACCACTTTTGACTTCATCATATACAAGATCAACTGCCCTTTGTATCCCAAAGCAGAATCCAGCATTTTCAGCCACCTTAATATTCAATACAGCAACTCCTTAATTAATATCTAAGCTTTATATTTTTTAATATTTAAAATATCCCATTATAGTATCTACAACTTCATCAATAGTCATATGGGAGGAATCTACTAATATAGCGTCCTCAGCCTGTTTTAAGGGAGCGAACTCCCTATTCATATCACGGTTGTCTCTGTCAATAATCCCTTTTTCTATCTCCTCCAAATCGGCAACTATCCCTTTTTCCTCAAGTTCAAGAAATCTTCTTCTAGCTCGCTCGGTGCTACTTGCTGTAAGATAAATCTTTAGGTCTGCATTTGGAAGCACAAAGGTTCCTATCTCCCTACCGTCCATCACTAGATCGGTTTTATTCGCCAAATTCCTTTGAAGCTCAACAAGCTTAAGACGCACTGCCTTATATATGGAACTTGCGCTAGCCATATTACCTACTTCCTCAGTACGAATAAGACTACTAACATTTTCACCATTTAAAAATATCTGCTGTTCTCCACCCTTGTATTCTATGTTCACATCAACTAGGTCACAGGAATTCTCAATGCTAGCTTTGTCCTTTGCATCAATGCTATTTCTAATAAAATATAAGGCCATAGCTCTATACATTGCACCGGTATCCACATATATAAAGTTCAATCTCTTTGCTACCTTTTTTGCAATTGTACTTTTTCCTGCTCCTGCTGGTCCATCAATCGCAATGCTATAATGCTTCTTCATAATTCCTCCAATAGAATTTATTATTATTTTAAATACTGTTACCTGCCAAATAGCCAGTAGACCAAGCTATTTGAAGATTATAGCCACCAGTTAAAGCATCTAAATCAAGTACTTCACCTACAAAATACATGTTTTTAATAATCTTCGATTCCATGGTGGATGGATTGATTTCTTTAACGTTAATACCACCCTTTGTAATCACAGCCTGATTAAATGCCCCTAGCTCTGTTATAGTAAATGTAAATCTCTTAAGAAGCTCTACTAAGTATAGACGTTCTTCTCTTGTTATAGAATTTACTGGCTTATCAGGATTTATATGACTAAGACGAATAATAACATCTATTAGTTTATTTGGCAATAGGTGGTTCAATGAATTCTTAAATTGTTTATTCTTAACTTCCTCAAAATCCCTAAGTATTCTAGCATCCAGCTGCTGTTGTGTAATTGCAGGTTTTAAATCAATACTCAAGGTGAGCTTATCCTTATTCTTATTCTTATTCTTATTCTTAAGATAAGGTATAATATGCCTGCTAGCACTTAGTACTACAGGGCCACTGACTCCAAAATGTGTAAATACAAGTTCTCCAAAGGCTCTATATATCTCCTTTTGCCCCGATAAAATCATTATTTCGATGTTCTTTAAGGATAATCCCATAAGATCTTTAATATATGACTCAGATACATAAAGAGGTACCAATGATGGGGATAAATCTGTTATAGTATGTCCTGCGTTTTTAGCAAATCTATAGCCATCTCCTGTAGAACCTGTAAGAGGATAAGATAGTCCTCCTGTGCCTATAATTACAGCATCACCGTAGAGCTCCTCAGAGGAGTCGTTTAATATAATCTTATAGAAGCAGTTATCCTTGAATAACACATCCTTTACTTCGCAATTATATCGTATATCTACTCCTAGACGCTCCATATGATTTCTTAAGGCTGTAATTACATCTGATGACTTATCAGATACGGGAAACACTCGATTTCCTCTTTCTATTTTTGTTCTTAATCCAAGCTCTTCAAAAAAATCTATCGTATCAGTTGTGTCAAATAAATGAAATGCCCTATATAAAAACTTTGAATTAGAGATAACATTAATAAAAAAATCATCTCTGTCACAGGCATTTGTCAAATTACATCTTCCCTTGCCAGTAATATAGATTTTTTTACCCAACTTATCATTTTTATCTAATAAAGTAACCTTATGTCCATTTCTTGCAGCAGCAATTGCAGCTATCATACCGGAGGCTCCGCCCCCTATTACATATACTTTTCCCATAAATACCACCTGTTTTTAATTATTAAAGAATAGCACAAAATAAGGTAATTGTCGAATACATTTTGATATCTCACTATTAATTGCACAAAGTAGGTAAAACAATGGTCCAGTTTTACCTACTTTGTACAATTTACTAATATTCGTTCAAAAACAACCTAATCTTCAAAATACACTTCATCTATACCTAGCTCAATGTGTCCACTGATATATGGGCCACCTTCTACACGATAAATAACCTTATGATAATTATCCAAATTATCAGTAAGACTTTGGGCTATGGCATTTAGAATAGCTTCTTCCAACCCCGAACCTACACTTGCTAAGGGAGGCTTGTCAGGATAAAAGCTAACAATTACAGTATCCTCTTCTGTAGTTACACTTTCAACTCCTATAATTAATGATTGATCAGCCATTGAATCAATTACCGTATCTATAATTACTTGAGGTGTTAATTCAATATCTGTTGGTATTAATGCAGTAACTGCTTCTAATTCTGTGGAATTATCAACTACATAAATCAATAAATCTCTATTCTCAACGGGCTGTATAAAAGTTGAAATCTCTATATCCTCATCAGGAGTGGTTAAAATAACATTTTCATCAGGAGGATTTTTTCTTGAAATATCCTCTTCATCCAGATTCGGTGTCGGTGTCGGGTCTGAAACACTTTCTTTATTATCATTCTTATCCAAATTATCAGCATCTTTAAATGTTCTTACTCTAAAATTGCTGCATCCTATTAATATAAAAGTACAAATAAGTATAAGTATCAATAGAAAGTTCTTATTGTAAGGCTTCATAATAAACTCCTTTCAAAAAACTTCATAATAAATTAACGATTGATACTATAATAAGCCCTAACTGTGTCAATTATATGGTAATTTTATATCTAAATTATATCAAGCTTATATAATTTTTGTATATTTCTACGAATTAAGTCTAAGGCTGCTACAACACTATTATCCCTAATCTTCTCTCTACTTCCCTTAAAATACCGTTCAATAACATAAGTCTCGCCCTTTATATAACAAGAAATATATACCAGGCCAACAGGTTTATCTTTAGTACCGCCTCCGGGCCCTGCTATTCCTGTAACTGCAACACCTACATCACAGCCTGTAGTTAGATTTAAACCAATTGCCATTTCTCTAGCAGTCTGCTCACTTACAGCTCCATATTCCTTTAATGTATCTGGCTTTACCTTAAGATGTTTCATTTTAGCCTGGTTAGAATAAGTAATAAAGCCCTCATTAAATATTTCAGATGCTCCTGGAACATTCACTATTCTTCCTGCCAGCAAACCACCTGTACATGATTCAGCAGTAGAAATTGTCAATTTGTTGCTAGCAAGGAGCTTAATAACCGTATCTTCCAATGTTACCTTCTCTTCTGTTGTATAGATACTATTACCAAAGCTAGTTTTCAGCTTTTGTATAACTGGCTTAATAAGCTCTAAGGCCTCATTATATTTATTAGCTGATGCAGTAATTCTAAAATGTAGCTCACCGCCATTGGCATATGGTGCTATAGTTGGATTACTCTGATTTTTAATTAAATCCATTATCATAGTTTCTGCCTTACTCTCACCAATACCACACATTTTCACCATGGCCGAAACAAATACCTTGTCCTGAAGCCTTCTTAAATATGGTAAAATATCATTTTCAAACATAGGAATCATCTCATTAGGAGGTCCGGGCAATAAAATAATAATCTTATTATTGTCCTCAACAATATAACCAGGAGCACTTCCAAAGTTATTGTCTATTATAATAGAGCCCTCTATAGTTAAGGCTTGTCTCCAATTATTTTCAGTTATCTTACCTAAGTCCTCAGATGCTTTATTGTTGGCTGCACCTCGATTTAAAGCAGAAATAATCCTTTCCTTAGAATGCTCATCCATAATAAGTTCTCTTGAAAGTACTTTTCCCAAAACTTCCTTGGTTATATCATCTGTGGTAGGTCCAAGGCCTCCAGTCAAGATAATTATATCTGATCGTTCTAAAGCAGTTCTTATCACATTGCATAATCTTGCCTCATTATCACCAACTGTAACCTGGTAGTACATAGAAAAACCCAATCCTGCACATTGAATTGATAAGTAATTAGCATTAGTATTAATTATATTACCCAAAAGAAGCTCTGTACCTACACTGATTAATTCTACTGTCATATAAATATCCTTCCTACAACCATTATTATGCTCTATATTATTTACTATTATTTATTATAATTTTACTGTTTTTAATAAGATAATCCATCATCGATATAATTGTAAGGGCAAGGGCTAAATATATGAAAATTACCTCAAGTATATTCATAAAGGTGTAATCCAAATTCACTGTAAGCATAACACTCATAATTATCTGAACAGTGGTTTTAACCTTTCCCCACCATCCTGCTGCAAGAACCACTCCACTATCAGATGCTAGAGTCCTAAAACCACTTATTATAAATTCCCTAGAAATAATTATTATGGCTATCCAACTAGGTATCTGATTAAATTCAACAAAGCAAATAAGTGCTGAGCAAACCAATAGCTTGTCCGCTAAAGGATCCATGAATTTACCAAAATTAGTAATTAGATTGTTTTTTCTGGCTATATATCCATCTATAGAATCTGTAATGGCTGCCAAGGTAAATATGACTCCGGCGATATATCTCCCATTGGGAATCTGTGGTAAGAGCATAAATATTAGGTATAAGGGTATCATTAACACTCGTCCTATTGTAATTTTATTCGGTAAATTCATTAGTTGCACTTCCTTTCACAATTTTTCCAATTAAATCATAATTATTTGCACTTGTAATCTTTGCTTGTATGATATCACCTGACATAAGTTCATCCTCACAGTTAATGAAAATATAACCATCAACCTGCGGGGCATCCATATATGATCTTCCCACATATACATGCTCCTTATCAGTAATTCTTCCTTCAATAATCACATCAAATACTCGGCCTATAAGGGAAGAACAAGTTTCAAATACAATGCTTTGCTGAAGCTCCATTAATTCCTTCTGTCTTTTCTTTTTAATAGCGGCAGTAATCTGGGGCTTTAATAAAGCGGCGGGAGTATCCTCCTCCTTAGAGTATGTAAATACACCCAATCTGTCAAATCTAAGCTCCTTTACAAAGCTTAAAAGCTCCTCGTGCTCTTTATCTGTTTCAGTTGGAAAGCCTGTTATTAAAGTGGTTCTAAGTGCTATGTTAGGAATTCCATCCCTAAGCTGTTTAACTATTTTTATTAAATCATCTTTGCTAGTTCTTCTTCCCATTAGCTTTAATATTCTGTCAGAGCAATGCTGAATAGGTATATCAAGATAATTACAAATCTTAGGTTCATTAGCTATGGTATCAATTAATTCTGGCGTTATTTCCTCTGGATAGCAGTATAGGAGTCTAATCCATTCTATTCCTTCTATATCACATAGTCCTTTAAGCAATGTGGGTAAGGTTTTTTCTTTATATATATCCATGCCATAAAGAGTTGTTTCCTGTGCAACTAAAATCAATTCCCTTATACCCTGAGACGCTAAATAGGAGGCTTCCTCTATTAGCTCCTCCATAGGCCGACTTCTATAATTACCCCTTACCTTTGGTATAATGCAGTAGGTACAATGCTTATCACAGCCTTCTGCAATCTTTAGATAAGAGTAATGGGTTCCGGTTGAAAGTAATCTTTTTGATTTGCTTTTAGGAAGGTCCTTAAGATCGGCAAAATAAGTATATTTCTTGCCCTTAGTTACCTGTTCAACCACATTCATTATCTCATTAAAGGCAGCAGTTCCCAGTAGAGCATCAACCTCTGGAATCTCCTTAAGAATCTCATCCTTATAACGCTCAGCTAAGCAGCCTGTAACAATTAGCCCCTTAAGCCTACCAACCTTCTTATATTCAGCCATTTCTAATATTGCCTGTATGCTTTCCTCCTTTGCATCATGAATAAAGCAACAAGTGTTAACGATAATGATATCTGCACTAGCTTCATCATCTGTAATTCTATATCCATGGTCATGGAGAATACCTATCATATTCTCACTATCGACTAAATTCTTATCACAACCTAATGATATAAAAAATATATCCATATTATCTCCTTTTTATGTCTGCCTCTTGTCAGTGTTATCTTAACTTATATGTTGCTACTGTATGGTAATATCTGCCGATTCTACACAGTTATACATCAGCATAGCTATAGTCATAGGGCCAACACCGCCGGGAACAGGTGTTATTGCACTTACCTTATCCACTAAATCCTCATAGTCAACATCACCACATAGCTTATTATCAGCATCTCTATGCATACCAACATCAATTACAACTGCTCCATCCTTTACAAATTCCTTTGTTATAAATTTGGATTTTCCAATAGCCACAATTAGTATATCTGCCCTGCTTGTTATCTCAGAAAGATTCTTTGTTCTAGAATGGCATATTGTTACAGTTGCATTTTCTCTAAGCATAAGCATAGCCATTGGCTTGCCAACTATATTGCTTCTTCCTACTATTACACATTCCTTGCCTTCAATAGAAATATTATATCTCTTCAAAAGCTCTACAATGCCTGCAGGAGTACAAGAGACATATCCCTTTTGTCCAATGCTTAATCTTCCTACGCTCTGTGGATGAAAGCCATCAACATCCTTATCTGGAGATATGGTCTGAATAATCTTATCCTCATCTATATGTTTTGGTAAAGGCAGCTGTACTAGTATTCCATTGATATCTGCTTGATTATTAAGCTTATCTATAAGTTCTATAAGCTCTTGCTGGGTGGTCTCATCAGGAAGCTCATAGGATAAGGATTTAATACCAACATATTCACAGGCTTTTTTCTTATTCTTAACATAAATAGATGAGGCCGGATCAGCACCCACCTGTATTACACTAAGGGTTACCTCCACATTGTTAGCTTTTAGCCTAGCTACCTTCTCCTTTAACTCATCCTTTATATCCGCAGATGTTTTCTTACCATCAATTATCGTAGTCATATCTCGCTCCTAACTTATAATTATTTATTATTTTCATTACGACCTATATTATTTACAATAATAATATATTACATAAAATATAACAAGTGGTTAATACAAGTATTATATTACGAAAATATTACATGAATATGATATTTAGCTTGTAATTTATACTATAATTAGGTAAAATCAATTTGTGACTTTATTACTATATAGGAGTACAACATGCCAAAAATAAAAAGATCTGCTTTACTATCAATAATGTATTGTATGGGAATTGGTGGCTTAATCCTATGTATAGGTGCTTTAAATCCTATATCAGAGGCTGACCGTGCAGAAGAGACCATTAATATAGAGAGTGATCCTCTAGATACAGTAGAGTTAGGAGTCAATCTTAATAATTATGAAGAAATGAGCTCATCTTTTGATATCATTACACCTTCACCTACTCCCTTTGTAAGTCCAACACCACTACCTATTTATGAAATGACTAAAGATGGTTATCCACAAATCGATAAATTTTTTCAAGATTATTATGTTGCTAAGCATTCCTGTGATATTGACATAATTAAAAGTCTCCTTACAGATCCTGAAAAAGGACAGTCTAAAGATGATTTAGATAAAGAAACCAAATTTCTTGATGATATCCGAGATATTACCTGTTATAAGATTAAAAGCTATGAGAAGGATGCATATATTGTCTATGTATATTATGAGATGAAATATGTTAATATTAATACCACCTCTCCTATGTTGGACAAGTTCTATCTTATTACAGATAAAGATGGTGAGCTAAAGATATTTAACTCAGAGATGGATGAAGCTTTAAAGACCTATTACGACGACAGGAATCAAGATAAAAAGGTAAAAGAACTTATTAAGACTACGAATGATAAAGTAAAAGAAGCTATAGAAAGTGATGAAGACCTTAGTATTTATCTTGAAGCATTATATAATTAATAAGGCGCTCTTTAAAACGCCTCTACTTAGGCTTAAATCCTAACCAGAGGCGTTTTTTTATGTAGTTTATTTGTAACTATTCAGAACCCCGAGAATCACGAAGTGGATCTAGTGCTTTAGCGCCAAAATGGATGTATTTTATCCGTTTTGTGTGCATTGGCATCGTAAGATGCCCTGTAACTGTGAAGGTACTGAACAGTTACGTTTATTTTATTATCCTCGATAATAATTTATAAGGCATCCCTTTAATATAATACTTCTTTCATCTTCTGTTAATTCTCCAAGAGATAATGAAAACTCCTTCATTGCTTTATCAACCACGTAGGCCTTCACTTCAGAATAATTGTTCTCCATGGCCTCTTTAATATCCTTAATAAATAAATAATCTCCATTTTCAAATGGTAATTCTTCATTAATCACAAACGGTAGCATACCCCAGTTAATAAGATTTGAGCGATATCGTTTGGTAGCATATTCATTAGCAATATTGGCAAAGCCTCCTAGAACCTTCTGACAACTGGCAGCCTGTTCTCTTGCAGAACCATCTCCTGGTTTTACAGCATAAATAGTAGTTCCTATTTGAGTATTTGCCTTATCAAGTGTAAATCTCTTTTCGATAGTCTCATACACATTCTTAATCTCAGGATATGTATCTATTATATTCTTTCCTTCTATTCTGGCCTTTTCAGCCTTTGAAACCTCTTTAGCGCGACCTACATATTCAGGATCCTTTCTTGACAGAGTATATTCTGCAAGCCCTAAAGGATTTGAACGATATGAAGATGTTTCCCCTGAAGGAATCAGCTCATCTGTGGTGGTTACAGGATCATGAATAACAGATACAACCTTTAATATCAAATCATTGCTTAACTTGGACATTTCAGGCCAATCAATAATACCAGGACCTTTTTTTATTTCAATGGAAGGATCCGCTTTATTAGATCCATCAAATACTCTATTTTCATATATTCTACTGTCGTAGAAATAACGCGGCTTACCATAGTTGACATCAATATTCTCCGCAGATGTTAGATATCCCCCATTAGCTGCGGTTGCAGCAATTGATCTGGCATCCATTAGTGCAACAGAGGCAATCTGACCACTGGTTATCTTAGAACCTTCCCTGTTAGGAAAATTCCTAGTAGTATGACGAATACTTAAGCTGTTATTAGCAGGTGTATCACCAGCTCCAAAGCAAGGGCCACAAAAGGCTGTGCGAATGGTGGCTCCAGCTGCAGTAAGCTTGGCAATTGCTCCATTCTTTACTAGCTCCATAAATATAGGTTGACTTGCAGGATAAATACTTAAGGAAAACTCATCAGTACCAATAAATCTATTATCAATAATATCAGTAGCATCGCAAATATTTTCGAAGCTTCCCCCTGCACAGCCAGCAATGGTACCTTGTTCAACATAAAGCTTACCATTTCTTATCTTATCCTTTAATGTGAATTGCACCTTATTATCAAGACTTATTAATGCCTCTTTCTCCACTTCATTAAGAATATCATAAAGATTGGCATTAAGCTCATCTATGGTATAACCATTACTTGGATGGAAGGGCATGGCTATCATCGGTTTAATCTCAGACAAATCGACATAAATCATCCCATCATAGTAAGCAGCCTGTTCCGGTTCAATGGATTTATAAGATTCAGGTCTATTATGTAAATCATAATAATCCTTTACCGCATTGTCTGTCTTCCAAATGGAGGATAGACAGGTGGTCTCTGTTGTCATAACATCAATACCAATTCGGTAATCCATGCTGAGATTCTTGATTCCATCACCAACAAACTCCATTACCTTGTTTTTAACATAACCGTTTTTAAAAACAGCCTTTATAATTGCTAAGGCAATATCCTGGGGACCAACGCCTTTTCTTGGAGCTCCCGTGAGATAAACACCTACTATATCTGGCATATTTATGTCATAGGTTTTTTCAAGAAGCTGTTTTACAAGCTCTGGTCCACCCTCTCCAATTGCCATAGTTCCTAAGGCTCCGTAACGAGTATGGCTATCTGAACCCAAGATCATTTTCCCCGTCTCTGTCATCATCTCACGGGCATATTGATGAATTACTGCCTGATGAGCAGGTACATATATACCACCATATTTTTTTGCACAGGATAATCCAAACATATGATCATCCTCATTTATTGTGCCCCCAACAGCACACAAGCTATTGTGGCAGTTAGTTAATACATATGGAAGGGGAAACTTCTCAAGACCACTTGCTCTTGCAGTCTGAATAATACCCACATAAGTAATATCATGTGATATTAATTTATCAAATTTAATCTTTAGTTTATCCATAATTCCTGAGACATTATGATTTTCAAGAATTTTATAAGCAATTGTCCCACGTCTAGCAGATTCCTTACCAATATTAATACCTGTCTTGCTTGCTATTGATAATAAGGCATCTGGTGTATCTTCAATAATCTCAGTGCCATTTAATAAATAAACACCATTATCGTATAATTTTATCATGATTATTCTCCTTATTTGTAGAAGCTAAGTCATTATTATTCTACTTCATATCCTTCTTCAAGATTTATAGTAAATTCGTCATCACATTGAATATTTGGAGATGACATAACCCCTGTAGATGCTTTTACGTTAAGCATCACTAAATCATCCAAAGTATCGGAAAAATCAATTGATATCTTTCCCTTAAATGAATCGTTAAAATAACCAGCATCAACAAATATTTCATCATAATCTTCAAATTTAAATCTTATCTCAAGATTAGCTTCATGACCAGTTAAGTCTATTTGTTCAAAATTTATTTTTGATACCTCTTTATTTTCTATGTTTTCAGTTAAAAAGGCATCGGTAAATTGACCCTCAGCATTTACAAAATATGCTTTTACATATTCCAGCTTTTTACTAGATTTGTTTCTAATAGTTATACTGGCAGATGCACTTTCAACCATAATCATAATAGAAATTACTAGTAAAATTATTCCTGACAGAACATAGATAAGTAGTTTTGTGTTTTTACTCATTATTACTTTTTCCTGCTTGATCTTAGATTTAATTTTTTTCATTCAAAAACCTCCGTAATTCATTGCATAGTAAACATTATTAATAATACTTGCATTATAATAAATAATCAAGCATATTTTATAAATAAATGAGTATTAAGCACATATTAGATTGTTTATCCGTATCTTACTTCTTATTCTGTTTTAAATATTTTAATTGAAGTCTCAAGATCATGTGCATCCTTTTGTAAAAGCTTAGAAGATTCGTTCAATTTAGTTACAGCCTCTAGCTGTTGAATAGCTATTGCATCTACTTCCTCAGAAGCTGCAGATGTCTGCTCTGCTATAGATGTTATACTTTCTATTGCTGTTAGGGTACCATTCTTAGATTGATTAATTTCATCTATACCAATTGCAATACCGTCCAGCTTTGTAACTAGCTCATCAACACTTATATTTATATTATCAAAAAGCTTAACAACATTAAGTAGTCTTTCCTCTGTGGTTTTTGTTATCTCTCCTGCTTGCTTAACAGTTTTTACTGTGTACTGAGTCTTATTGGTAATATTCTTAATAATATTTTCAATTTCCTGTGATGCCTCAACAGATCTATTTGACAAATTACGTATTTCATTTGCAACTACAGAGAAACCTCGTCCTGCTTCACCAGCTCTTGCTGCTTCTATGCTTGCATTTAAAGATAAGAGATTTGTTTGTGAAGCAATATCATTAATTACACCAATAATCTCTGTAATGGAATTAGATTCTTTTTGAAGATCTTCCATATCAATAATAGTCTGGTTTGTAATCTGTATGCTAGCATTTGTAGCATTATTAAGCTTGTTTATTTCCTCTATACCATCAGCAACTACATTTTTTGTAACATCAGCAATATTTCCAATATCATTAGAATTCTTAAATACAAGATTAATCTGATTAGCCAATATATCTGTAATCTTTAGGCATGCTTCAGTATCTTCTGCCTGTTGAGTGTTACCCTGTTGTATTTCACTTATGGCAACAGATATACTCTTTGAAGAATGAAGTAACATATCAGAATTATCTGTTACTTCATTAGTGGAATTAATAACTGATTTACCTACTATGGAAGCCTTAATAATTAGTTCCTTCATGCTAATAAGCATGTTGTTAATACTATCTGCTAATACTCCAAACTCATCCTTTCTGGTGCTTTTTACATGCGCAGTCAAATCACCATCAGAAGCAGTACTAAGAGTAATGTTCATTTTTTTTATTTCCTTTGAAATTCCAGAGGCCGTATAAACTCCAATTAAAATAGCAATTGCCGAAGCAATTAATACTAGGATAATGGTAAGGTTTCTAATCATTAGTGCCTGGCTATGTAAATATGCCTTAGGTATCATAGTACATATCATAGATCCGGTTTCTCCAATTTTTGAATATATAAATAACTGATTCTTTCCATTATACTTATGATATTCATATCCGTATCTGTCCTCAGAATTAACGGAATCTTGATAAAAAGATTTATCAGCGAATAATACCTCTTCGTTACTATTATTCATAGTTATTTCTCTTCCATCCGGAGTAATATAAGCAAATGTACTGCTATCAGGAAGACCTAAGGTACTTAAGGCAGTTGTTATTACATCCATAGATATATCAGTAAATACAAAGCCATATGCCTTACCATTCTCATTAATCATTTGCCTAGATAGGGTTGCTGCATATGAATTCGAATCAATTTTTAAGACTTCATCTATATATTTATGATTACCGCTCCAAATATTAGTCTTTGCACTAGAATTAATGAGAGCAGCCTCTTCTGTTTCCATAAATTCTACATATGGAACTGCATCATAGTCAAAGGAAGTAGAAGTGGATAGTGGTTTCTTGTCATTGGTAAAAATATATATATTACCTATGTATTTATCTGATGTTGCAATGTTAGCCATATTGCTAGATATACTTTTATATGCATTACCCTCTGCTAAAATATCACCAGAAAGCTTGCCTGAATAGTATTGCTTAATATTAGTGTCAGTAGCTATTTGTAGAGCCTTATCCTCAATATTCTGCATGATTAATCCAAAATAATCACTAGTCTTGTTTATAGCAGTTACTGTTCCATTAGTAAAGTTGTCAGTAATTGCTTTGGCAGAATTTGTATAAGCGACAACTCCTAGAATAATAATAAATAATACGGGGACTAAAAAGCTTATTACTAATTTAACTCTTATCTTCCCAAAAACGGACTTAGAAATCTTTGATAAAATGTCATTAAAATTATTTAATAATTTATTATTCATACCTGTCCTCCACTTCCTTTCTACTTTTGCAGATATACATATATATTCATTATATCAGAATGTTTGTCGAAATACATCAAATTTATTATATATTTTGTACAAATTATTATTAAAGAGGTACCAGGCACTGTGAACAAACTGTGAACATAAATGTTCACAGTTTGTTCACAGTGCCTGGTACCGATCTATCTTTGTACTCTACCTGATGCATCCCCAGCAACCAAGGTTTCAACCTCAACTCTGGTTACCATATTAAAATCACCAGGAATTGTATGTTTTAATGCTGATGCTGCTACTGCAAATTCCAAAGAATCCTTCATACTTTTCTTGTCTAGTAGTCCACAGATTAATCCAGCAGCAAAAGAATCACCGCCTCCCACACGGTCTACAATTCTTATATCATATTTTTTAGAATGATAGAATTCATTTCCATCGTAGATACAAGCAGACCAACCGTTATCTGAAGCAGAATAACTTTCCCTTAAAGAACTTACTACATATTTGAAGTTAAATTTCTCTATCATCTGTTTAAATACATCATAATAGCCTGCTAATTCTAGCTCACCGCTTGTTACATCTGTATGACCAGGCTTGAAACCAAGAACCTTTTCTGCATCCTCTTCATTACCAATACATACATCCACATACTGCATCAAATTTGTCATAATAGCCTGTGCCTGCTCAGTGGACCAAAGCTTTTTTCTATAGTTAAGATCTACGGATACCGTAAGATTATTTCTCTTTGCTGCCTTTAGGGCTTCTTCGGTTAAAATAGCCGCTTTATTACTGATTGCAGGGGTTATGCCAGTAAAATGAAACCACTCTGCCCCCTTAAAGATTTTATCAAAGTCAAAATCTGATATATTTGCCTGTGCAATGGCCGAATTAGCTCTATCATAAACAACTGTAGACGCTCTCATAGCAGCACCGGTCTCTAGATAATATATACCAAGCCTATCTCCACCCTTAACTATATAATCACAATTAACATTAAATTTTCTTAGAGCTGCTACTGCACTTTCTCCAATAGGGTTATTAGGTATCTTAGTAACAAAATATGCTTCATGGCCATAATTTGCTAAGGATACAGCCACATTAGCTTCTCCTCCTCCATAGCATACATCAAAGCTATCAGACTGTATGAATCTCTGATTTCCAGGAGTTGATAAACGTAGCATTATCTCTCCCATTGTAATAACTTTAGCCATAATATTTCTCCTTCTTTTTTTAACTAATAATATAGAAAATTATAGAGCTTATCTTACCTTTAGTCAACAAATTCAGCTTGCTTGACAATATAATCCTTGAAACATATAATTAGTTATTGTACTTAAGACATCTAAAAGAATTGGAGTGTATTATGAAAGCTTTTATGGACAGGGATTTTTTATTATCAACTGAGACAGCTAAGACGTTATATCATAATTATGCTGAAAATATGCCTATAGTAGATTACCATTGCCATATCAACCCTAAGGAAATAGCCGAAGATATCCGTTTTAATAATATTACAGAGCTTTGGCTCGGAGCTGACCATTATAAATGGAGACTTATGCGGGCCAATGGTATAAATGAAGAATATATCACTGGGAGTGCACCAGATAGAGACAAGTTTCAGAAATGGGCAGATACCCTTGAGCTTGCCATTGGTAATCCACTTTACCATTGGAGTCATTTGGAGCTACAGAGATATTTTGGATACCAAGGTAGCTTGAATTCAGAAACTGCAGAGGATGTATGGAACCTATGTAACGAAAAGTTAAAGGATCCATCCTTAAGTGCTCGTGGAATAATTCGTTCTTCAAATGTAAAGGCACTTTGTACAACCGATGATCCCATTGACACCTTGGAACATCATATTCAAATAGCAAAGGATCAATCATTTGATACAAAGGTGCTCCCTGCATTTCGACCTGATGAGTCTATAAATATAGAAAAACCAGGTTTTCTGGCCTATCTTGATAAGCTTTCCGTATCAAGTAATATCAAAATAGACAGCTTTGCCTCCCTTTGTGAAGCATTAAAAAGTCGCATGGAGTTTTTTAATTCTGTTGGTTGCCTAACCTCCGATCATGGACTGGATTTTGTTATGTATTACCCAGCCTCTATTAATGAGGTTGAA
>CAZMYP010000051.1:9089-16449 GCA_964570535.1 uncultured Herbinix sp. | reverse complement strand
CAGACCAAAGAGTGACTCACAGAGTGCTGTAGTAAAGAGGATAACTGATGAAGAGGGCAATAAGTTGGATAGCTGTCCTCATCCCTTGCAAAGCATATATATAGACCTGGGGGTCAAACTCAATCCCTACGATATATTAAGAAGAAAAGAAGAGGACTAGGGTAGCAGAAAATCAAAGCCAATAATCAAGCAAAAAACCCAAGTAAAAATTTAATAAAATTTATCTTGACAAGACAAATACTTTGTTGTTATAATTTCCCTAATATAAAAAACCGTTGAGCAAGAGGAGTAGAAATAATTCGTTGTATACAGAGAGTCGCTAGTTGGTGGGAATGCGATTACTAGGTTATTTTGAATGGACTTGCGAGGGAAGCCCGAAATCTATTGAGAGTAGGAGCTTACGGGGACCCTTGCCGTTATCAGTAGGGTGCATATGATAGTATGCAAGACAAGTGGTTGTATTTGATATACAGCAAATTGGGTGGTACCGCAGAAGTTGAAGCTTTTGTCCCTTTGAGGACAGAGGCTTTTTTTGTATTTAAAGAAAGGGGAGAACATAATGATTAATCCAAAAAGTAACGAAATTAAAGAGTTGGCAAAGGGGTATAGCATCCTTCCTATATGTAGGGAAATGTATGCAGATGTTATAACACCAATAACCTTATTAAGAAAGCTATCAGGAGTAAGTAAGCAGTATTTCCTGCTTGAAAGTGTGGAGGGAGGAGAAAGATGGGGCAGATATTCCTTCCTGGGATTTGATCCAATTATACATGTGACCTGCAAAAATGGGCTTATAACCGAAACAGATAATAATAAGAGTATAGAAATAACAAAAGATCCATTTGAATATATAAGAGATATTCTAAATAAATATAAGGCACCAAGGCTAAGGAGTCTTCCACCCTTTACAGGTGGCCTTGTTGGATATTTTGGCTATGAAATGATTGGATATGCTGAAAGTGTATTAAAGCTTAAGAAAAGTGAATTTCATGATTTTGATCTTATGCTATTTGATAAGGTAATTGCTTATGATCATCTTAAGCAAAAAATAAATATTATTGTAAATATGAAGACCGATAGTCTCATGGAGAACTATGATAAGGCACTATCAGATATCGATAAAATAGTTAGCCTAATAAATGAACCATTAACAATTAAGAAACAAGCCATTAAAAGCAGTCCGGATTTCTCATGTAATGTGAATAAGGAAGAGTTCTGCAAGATGGTGGAGAGGACTAAGGAATATATCAAGGACGGTGATATATTTCAAGCTGTAGTATCCAGACGCTTTGAAACAAATTACAAGGATAGCTTAATCAATGGGTACCGGGTACTGAGAACCTCGAATCCTTCCCCCTATATGGTTTATCTGCAAAATGGTGAAACTGAGATTATGGCTTCATCTCCCGAGACCCTAGTTAGAGTAAAGCATGGAAGGGTTACTACCTTTCCCATAGCAGGCTCAAGGCCTAGGGGAAAGAATAGGGAAGAGGACTTGTTCCTGGAAAATGAGCTCTTAAATGACCAAAAGGAAATATCTGAACACAATATGTTAGTTGATCTGGCCAGAAATGATCTAAGCATGATATCAAAAATTGATTCAGTAAATGTGGTCAGATATATGGAAATTCAAAAGTATTCAAGGATAATGCATATTACATCTGAAGTGGAAGGGGAATTAGAGGAGGAAAGGGATATTGTAGATGCTTTGAAGGCTTTACTTCCTGCTGGAACCCTATCAGGGGCGCCTAAGATAAGAGCTTGTGAAATAATTGATGAGCTGGAGCCTGACCCAAGGGGTATATATGGAGGGGCCATTGGTTACATGGACTTCACAGGAAATATGGATACCTGCATCGCAATCCGCATGGCTGTAAAAAAAGATAATAAGGTCTATGTTCAGGCAGGTGCCGGCATTGTTGCTGACAGTGTGCCCCACAAGGAATATGAAGAAAGCCAAAACAAAGCAAATGCTGTGATAGAAGCATTAATTAATGCAGGGGAGGTAGAAAAATATGATTCTTATAATAGATAATTATGATAGCTTTACCTATAATATTGTTCATTTGGTAGGACGCTATAAGAAGAATATTAAGGTGGTCAGAAATGACAAGATAAGTGTAGATGAAATAAAGGAGCTTAAGCCTTCTCATATAATATTATCACCTGGTCCTGGCTATCCAAGGGATGCAGGAATCTGCAAGGAGGTAATTAATTATTTTATAGATAAGCTACCAATATTGGGAGTATGCCTTGGTCACCAAGCAATATGTGAAGCATATGGAGCAGAAATTATTCAAGCAGATAAGCTTATGCATGGAAAGCAGAGCGAGATTCATATAGCAAATGGTAATAAAGTATTTTATGGACTTCCTCCAATTATTAAGGCAGGAAGATACCATTCATTAATAGCTGATAGGGAAACTATATCAGATGAATTGTTAATTATTGCAGAGGATGAGGATGGAAATATAATGGGTGTTAAGCATAGGGACCATGAAGCATATGGCCTACAATTCCATCCGGAATCTATACTTACACCACAGGGAGCTTTAATTATAAGTAATTTTGTTAAGATTGGAGGGGATGATTTATGATACAGGAAGCCATATATCAATTACTGAACAAAGAGGATCTAAGTCTTACTGTGGCAAAGAATGTGATGGATGAAATAATGGCTGGTAATACAACCAATGCCCAGATAGCAAGCTTTATCACAGCATTAAGAATGAAAGGGGAATCCATTGATGAGATAACGGCCTGTGCCATGGTTATGCGAGAATATGGCTTAAAGCTTAATCACAATATGGATGTGCTGGACATTGTGGGCACTGGTGGTGATGAGGCTAATACCTTTAATATTTCTACTATCTCCTCCCTGATAATATCTGCAGCAGGAGTACCTGTTGCAAAGCATGGTAACCGCAGTGTTTCAAGTAAATGTGGAAGTGCAGATGTATTGGAGACCTTAGGGGTTAAAATAGATGTTTCTGTAGAAAAAAGTCAGCAAATATTAAAAGAAATTGGCATCTGCTTTATGTTTGCGCCACTATATCATTCCTCTATGAAATACGCAGCACCAGTAAGAAAGGAGCTAAAGGCTAGAACAATATTTAATATATTGGGGCCTCTTGCTAGTCCTGCAGGGGCAAAGCTACAGTTATTAGGCGTGTATGATGAGAAC
The DNA here is from genome assembly GCA_964570535.1 of uncultured Herbinix sp. Lineage (GTDB taxonomy): Bacteria > Bacillota > Clostridia > Lachnospirales > Lachnospiraceae > Mobilitalea. The sequence goes on along the minus strand of CAZMYP010000051.1, from coordinate 13,265 downwards.
CTAGTAGAACCCATGGCAAGGGTACTAGCTAACCTGGGTATAAAAAGAGCAATGATAGTTCATGGACATGATGGCCTGGATGAAGTGACCTTAACTACCAAGACCACAGTTTGTGAAGTGAATAAGGGAGTGCTTAATAGCTTCTTTCTGGATCCCCAACATTTTGGCTTTGATTATTGTAGTCCAGAGGATTTGGTTGGTGGAAATCCTTCTACCAATGCCCATATAGCCTTAAATATTTTACAGGGAGAAAAGGGAGCAAGAAGAGACATAGTACTACTTAATAGCGCAGTCTGCCTATATATGAGTTATGATAATCTAACCCTAAGGGAGTGTGTGAATCTGGCAGCCCAAATAATAGATAGCGGAAGAGCCATTAGACAGCTTGATAAATTCATTAGATTATCAAACTCTTAAAATAAATAGTAAAGAAAAGCAGGTGAGAATAATGATACTTAAGGATATTGTAAGAGCTACAAATATTAGTCTGGAAGCAAGAAGGAAGAAGCAACCTTTGGAAGAAATAAAGGATAAACTATTTAACCAGGGAAAGGTTAACAGTTTTAATGATAGGGAGCCCTTTGAATTTGAAAGGTCACTAATGAAAAATGGCAGCAAGGAAGGGGCTCCAATAGGATTTATATGTGAAGTTAAGAAGGCTTCTCCTTCAAAAGGAATAATATCAGAGGACTTTCCCTATCTGTCGATTGCAAAGGAATACGAGAAGGCTGGAGCTGCAGCAATATCTGTACTAACAGAAGGCGATTTTTTCATGGGTTCTCCACAATATCTTATGGAGATAAGTAAAAATGTTAGGATACCTGTACTTCGTAAGGACTTTATAATTGATGAGTACCAGATTTATGAGTCAAAGCTAATTGGAGCAGATGCCGTATTGCTAATTTGTTCTATACTAGATCCAATTATATTAAAGGAATACTTATCTCTCTGTAACAGACTAGGATTATCGGCGCTGGTAGAAGCTCATTCAGGTGAGGAAATTCACACGGCCTTAGAGGCTGGGGCAAGAGTAATCGGGGTTAATAACCGAAATCTTAATACCTTTGAAGTGGATATAGCTAACAGCCTCAGCCTGAGAAACCTTGTTCCTAGTGATGTGATATTTGTTGCTGAAAGTGGTATAAATTCTTCAAAGGAAATTAATATACTAGAAAAGGCTGGAGTGCATGGGGCTCTAATTGGAGAAGCCCTAATGAGGAGCAAGGATAAAGTAGAGTTTATTAAGGAGCTTAGGGGATATGACAGTTATTAAGATATGTGGAATAAGAAGATATGAAGACATAGATATCCTAAATCAATTAAGGCCGGATTATGCTGGGTTTGTATTTGCAAAAAGTCCTAAGAAAATATCAGATGATCTAGCTCTTAGCCTAAGAGAAAGAATTCTTCCGTCAATTAAGACAGTTGGTGTGTTTGTAAATGAAGACCTTAAGAGGATAGTAAAGCTGTGTCAGTCACAGACAATAGATATGGTGCAGCTTCATGGAGATGAGGATGAGAACTATATTAAGACCCTGAGGACCATCCTGCCAAACAAAATAATTAAGGCAATAAGGGTAAAAAGCAAGGAGATTATTAAAGAAGCTATAAATTATCAAAGTGATTATCTACTTCTTGATTCTCATAGTGACAATAAATACGGTGGTAGTGGTAGGGTCTTTGACTGGTCCTTAATTGATAAGCTTGAGAAACCATTTTTTCTAGCAGGAGGCCTGGACTGTGATAACGTACAAGAAGCCATAAGGAGCTGTAAGCCTTATGGGGTTGATGTAAGTAGTGGGGTAGAGACTGATGGCTATAAGGATCCAGATAAGGTAAGAGAGTTTATTAGAAAGATAAGGGGTGCAAGAGGATGAATATGGCCAGATTGCCCCTGTATATTCTATATCAGCAGGTTTGGATTATCCTGGAGTGGGACCAGAGCATTAATGCCATTTATATAGGAAGCAATACTATAAAATAATTAATAGAAACTCGAATTTTTGGCGATATGCTTTGTACTTTATTGTGATGTTTTTGTCCTTTTTAAGAAGGATAGGCACTTTATGTCATTAATATTCATATAATAAAAATGAATCATTAAGCATTGAGGGTGCTTATCTTCGTGAAATCATTTCCAAAACCGTTGGCTACAGATGAGGAATCGGACTATCTTAAGCGATGTAAATCCGGTGACAAAGAGGCCAGAGATAAATTGATTGAACATAATCTAAGGTTAGTCGCACATATAGTAAAAAAATATAATATGGTAGATAAAGAGACAGATGATTTAATATCAATAGGTACAATTGGTTTGATTAAGGCAATTGATACCTTTGATAATGATAAGGGGATTCGCTTAGCAACCTATGCCTCACGCTGTATTGATAATGAGCTTCTAATGATGCTAAGAAGTAATAAGCGTTTGAATAGGGAAGTATATCTCTACGATCCAATAGGATCTGATAGAGAAGGCAATGAAATTAATCTGCTGGATATTATAGAAGAAACCGATACGGATATTATAGAAAATATCGTTCTGGAAGAGGACGTAAAGAAATTGCATCGTATTATAGGCAAGGTGTTAACCGATAGAGAACGGGAAATTATATCTCTACGTTATGGCCTAGTTAACAAAAAAGAAGTAACTCAGAGAGAAATTGCAAATAAGCTTGGAATATCTAGAAGCTATGTCAGCAGAATTGAAAAAAAAGCACTAAAAAAATTAAGGGAATGCTTTGAATGATAGTTAGTAATAAATAGACTACAGTCAGTAAAACAGCTGTAGTCTTTAATAAAGATAGAAATGGACATGGTCGGAATATACATAAAAATTGCACAAAAAAGGGTATAAATACCTATAAACAAATGCTGGGAATTTTGATATGATTAGCAATGGGTATAAAATCCTTGTTAAATTAGGCAAAACATGTTATATATTTACAGAAGATGATTTTAAGAAATAAATCAACCCTTTTAATTCATAATGTATATTCTATAACATGTCAATATCAAAAATATACGTAAAAATATGCTATTTCTATAATTAAATATGAATTTTGTTGAATGATATGTAAATAGTACTTGTATAATTATAGAAACATGTATATAATTTAATTAGAATATATAGTGCTATAATTTATTAAAAAACTACTAAGGGAGATGCATAAGTAATTTCCGGTTAATTATGGATCTCATAAGTGGTATGAGACTCATAACAAGGGTTTAATTATAGCCGATTTGATTAACAAAAGGGAGGAATGGAGATGAAACTGTTTAAAGTGGTAAACGATAAAGTTAACACTCAAAGTGATTCCGTTATAAAGAGGAAAGGCATCATGATAGTAGATGACTCTCGGTTTTCCAGAAATGTACTTAGAGACATACTGGTTAATGAAGGGTATGAAGTGGTTGGTGAGGCTAAGGATGGACTAGAAGCAATTGAATTAGCCAAAGAATTAAGACCGGAAAGTATATTTTTGGACGTAGAGATGCCGAAACTAGATGGCTTAGGTGCACTCCCCCAACTCTTAAGTCAAGATCCTGGTTTGAATGTAATTATGTGTACAGCCTTAGGACAGAAAAAGATTATAATTGAAGCGACTAAAGCAGGTGCCAAGGATTACGTTATTAAGCCCTATAGAAGAGAAAATATTGTTGGCCTACTTGAGGTTCTACATCCTCATCAAGAGGATAATGTTATACCATTTCAAAGTGGCAATAAGGCTGCAAGCAGTGTAGTTAGCACTGAAGCACCTCCAGTCAAGGAAGAAGCTAAAGAAAAAAGTAGCAATAAAAATGATTCGGCGAACCAGGAGAATTACAAGGCTGTAAGTGAATATAACAAAGAGGAAGATAGACAGGCTCTGGGTTCTTTGATTCAGAATCTAGATTCAGATCTTCAAGCATCCACTGAAGACACCTTAGGCTTAAGTGGTGTACTTGTTGATGATGAAATACTACCTGGTTACCAAGAGCGTGTAGAATTAGATAATAAAAAAGATTTAGATAAGACTAACATATATAACGAAGAGCTTAGCAAAAAGCTTAGTATTGAAGTAGAAGCTGAGCTTAAGAGAAAAGAAGAGGCAGCGAAGGAAGAAGAGCAAACAGTAGAAGCCGAGCTTGAGCAAGTGGAAGAAGCAGTTCAGGAAGAAGAGCAGGCAGTAGAAGCTG
>CAZMYP010000051.1:0-8989 GCA_964570535.1 uncultured Herbinix sp. | reverse complement strand
AAGTAGAAGAAGCAGTTCAGGAAGAAGAGCAGGCAGTAGAAGCTGAGCTTGAGCAGGTGGAAGAAGCCGTTCAAGAAGCAACTGATATAGTGGATGATCAACAAGATGAGACTTTAGTTGACCATAAGGCAGAAGTTGAAACTGGATTTACATATTTGTGGTCTAATCGTTTTGAACTACATAAGGGAGAATTGATTACTACTAAAACTGCATTAGAATCCACCAGAAGCCAATTTGTTAATAAGAGCAAGGCAGAGAATACCTTATTAGCTGAGTTGGGAGCAAATAGTACCCAGAGATGGATTAATCTTGGTATGATGAAGGCTTATATGGATGTAGGTAGTGATAAAATGAACATCTGCAAACCTTCCCCAAGCTTAAGTGTTTCGTTTGGTCTTGAAGGAAAAAGAAAGTTCACTCAGGACTTATTTACAAACACATTAGATATAATAGAAATATCTATAGCTGATATATTATCTAACATAGACATCAAATCAGATACAAAGGATTTTCAGAATATTCAAGAAGATAGGCAGATGATAGGATTATATGGTGCAATAGCAGAAGCTGTCATTAATAAGCATCAAAGAAAGTTTTGTGATATTGCTTAAATAAAAATCAAGTATCAGTCTATAGCCATTTATATAATTATACAAGAGCATAAGGGAGGAAGCATAATAATGTTGAAGCAGGTTTTTGATAAGGAACAAATAGATGGTTTGAATTATGTTATAAAGCAGAAAAATGATATGAGCATTCTTAATAGCTTTAATAATAAGGAATTAACTGAAGCAAATAAGATTTTCTTAAATGAAGCAGGAATAATAGATAAGGATGGTAACATAAGGGAAGAGCAAAAAGAAGCATTGGAGATATTATCAAATCCTCAGGCCCTTGTAAAGCTTATGTTTACTGGAGGAGTTAATAAGTATGAGCATACAATTTCCTATGATAAATCCTATGATAAATATTTGTCATTCACTACAGCTCAGGATTATTATACAATAGATACTGAGACTTCCTATACAGATATTACCAAGATAGTAGAAGATTTTGTTGGAAAAAGCAACCTAAAGAGCCTTAATTTTAATCAAAAGCTATCCATGCAGGAGGCATTAGTTGCTGCCGCTATGATAGACATGGAGAGAAGAGCAATCTTAAGAGCATTTGTAGATGAACTTCCACATTCTAGCAATAGCTACACCTTTAATATGATTTGGAGAATGGTACATAGCTCTAATGCAAGTATTCAATGGTTTGTATATTGCTTTAGTGAGGTTATTGGAGAGCACATTACCTTAAGACAGGAGCAGTTAAAGCAAATTCTGGAACAGCTTGTTATAAAAGAATTAATTATAGAAAAGGATAGACAGTATCATTTATCAGACGCTCTATGCCAATTAGCTAATCGTATGATTGTTATAGATAATGTATTGGCAATTGAAACCATAGGAGCAGGGAAGGATAATAAGAAAAACAGCGCTGGCTTTACATGCATGCAGGCGGGTATTCATGACCTGCTAGTTGTCGATTATGATGGCTCAGAGGTTGTTATCGAGACAATAAGTTCAGCAGCACTACTAGAGAATATTAAAAACTTTCTCAAAATGGAAGCCTTCCGTAATGAATTATAGGGGAGTAACACAATGCGTAAGATTTGATTAACTATCATAGAGATCTTAGGTTGAAGAAGTGTTAGTAGAACAAGATTAGGTCGGAGGATAGAATGGTCAACAAGAAGAAAAGAATAGGTGATTTGCTTTTAGATGCTGGTTTTATCACAGAGGATCAATTAAGTAACGCCTTAGAAATACAAAAAAAGACGGGTTCTAAGATAGGAAATATATTAATCGATAATAATTTTGTTACAGAATCCCAGGTAATGGAGGTTCTGGAATTCCAGCTTGGTATACCCTTCATAGATTTGAATACTGTAGTTATACCTCTTGATGTTCAAAAGCTAATTCCATATCCACTTATCCGCAGACATAATGTAGTTCCGGTTAAGCTGGAGATGAACATGCTATATGTAGCAATGGAGGATCCACTAAACTTTATTGCTATAGAAGACATGAGAATGGCTACCAACTATGAAATAGTTCCAATTATTTCATTTAGAAGCGCAATAAACAGTACTATTAATAAATTGTATGGCAATGAGACAGCTGATAAAGCCATAATGGAGTTTCAAAAAGAATCAGACCTACAGCTGGCAGCATCAAACACCCTTGATATTTCATCCTATGAGGTAGATTCAGCGCCCATAGTAAGGCTGGTGTATTCAACAATTGAGCTTGCCGTTTCGCAAGGCGCCAGTGATATACATATTGAACCTATGGAACATGAAGTAAGAGTTAGATTTCGTGTAGATGGCAAGTTGAATTTGTCTAAGAACATACCAAAAGAAGCACATTCTGCAGTATCCACCCGACTTAAGATATTATCTGGATTAGATATTGCAGAAAGACGTGTTCCACAGGATGGAAGATTTGACTTTACAACCAAGGATAAGGTTCTAAATGTTCGTGTATCAGTTCTTCCTACATCACACGGAGAAAAAGTGGTTATGCGTATCCTTGATAAAACCAACTTCCTGCTACCAAAGGAAAAGCTTGGATTCACAAAGGAAAACCTAGTTAAGTTTGATGACCTATTGACGAATCCTAATGGAATTATACTGATAACAGGCCCTACGGGAAGTGGTAAATCCACAACACTATACACCATGCTCAGTGAATTGAACAAGATATCAGATAATATAACCACTGTAGAGGATCCTATTGAGTATCAGATTGATGGACTTAATCAGGTTCAGGTTAATACCAAAGCAGGATTAAATTTTGCCAGTGCCCTGAGATCATTTCTAAGACAGGATCCAGACATTATAATGGTGGGTGAGATCCGAGATCCCGAGACAGTAGAGGTGGCAATCCGTGCGGCTATAACAGGACATTTGGTTTTAAGTACATTACATACTAATGATGCGGTTAGTTCAATATCCAGACTAGTTGATATGGGTGTTGCCCCTTATCTAATAGCAGTATCATTAATGGGAGTTATATCCCAAAGGCTGGTTAGAAGATTATGCTCCCTATGTTCAGAGCCATATGATGCACCTGATCACGAGGTGAAATATCTTGGACTTCCGGAGGGAGAATACCAATTTCATAAGCCGGTTGGCTGTTCGTACTGTAATCAAACTGGTTACAAGGGACGTATAGCAGTACATGAGATATTAATAATAACAAAAGAACTAAGAGATATGATTGCAAACGGAGCTTCAGTTAATGAGATGACAAAGTATGCAGTTCAACATGGTATGTCAACCTTAAAGATGGAATGTATACGATTAATTCAAACAGGTATTACATCATTAAATGAGGTTGTTGATATAACCTATTCTCAGGATTAGTATAAATGTTATGAAAGAATATGTATAAAAGGCGGATGAGAGATGGATCTGAATAGAATATTACAAATAGCAGTAGATGCGAAGGCATCTGATTTACATATTACAGTTGGGGTACCCTGTACCCTAAGAGTTCATGGTATTCTTCAGTATATAGATGATCATATAATAACGATGGAGGATAGTGAAAGCTTAATCCGTGAACTGACCAGTGAGCATCAGTGGCAAGTATTGATTAATAAGGGAGAGGTAGACTTCTCATATACCCTTCCAGGCGTTCAAAGATTTCGAGTAAATGCCTATCGTCAGAGAAATGCACTTGCAGTTGCCTTACGTCTTATTAATACAAAGATTCCTGAGATTGAGGCATTGGGACTTCCATCTATAGTCAAGGACCTAACTCAGAAAAACAGTGGAATAGTATTGGTAACTGGTCCTACTGGAAGTGGTAAATCTACTACTCTAGCGAGTATGATTGAATTGATTAATAAAACCAGAGGGAAACATATTATTACACTAGAAGATCCCATAGAGTATCTATTTAAACATGATAAAAGTATCGTTAATCAGAGAGAAATAGGAAATGACACCTTAAACTTCAGTAATGCCCTAAGAGCTTGTCTTAGACAGGATCCAGATGTTATTCTGGTAGGTGAGATGCGAGATCATGAGACGATATCTATAGCCTTAACTGCCGCAGAGACAGGTCACTTGGTATTTTCTACCCTTCATACTGTAGGAGCAGCAGCTACTGTGGATCGTGTAATTGATATATTCCCACCTAACCAGCAGCAACAGATTCGTTACCAGCTGGCTATGACCCTGCAGGCGGTTATATCCCAGCAGCTACTGACTAGAATTGATGGTCAGGGACGAGTAGCAGCAATTGAGGTTATGATAGCAAATGCCGCTGTTCGTAATATGATAAGAGAATCTAAGGCACATCAGATTAACAACGTTATTCAAACCAATGCATCCAAGGGAATGAGAACCATGGATGATGCATTAGTTGATCTATATAAACTAGGCAAAATCAGTCGTGATGATGCTCTGGAGCGTAGTGTGGATATGGATTATGTGAGAAAATTACTTCTATAATGTAAAGGATGGTTAAGCATGGCGAAATTTCAGTATAAAGCAAAGAATATATCTGGAAAAATCATAGAGGGTATCTATGAGGCACCAACTAAGCAGAATGTAGTGGATATGATCAGACAGAAATCCTTCTATCTAATAGAAATTAAGGAATTAGCTGAACGGAAGGATATAAAGGAGCTGGATCTATTTGCTAAGGTTACTGTTAAGGATCTTACAATCTTCTGTAAGCAATTTGCCTCAATCCTAAAAGCGGGTGTCCCTCTGATTCAAACATTAATGATGCTTGGACAGCAAACAGAAAATCCTCTACTTCAAAACATGATACGTAAGATTAGCGATGATATTCAAAAGGGTAGTACTTTATCTGCTGCTATGCAGATTCATAATAAATACTTTCCTCCAATACTAATCCATATGGTCCGGGCAGGAGAGGTTAGTGGAACCCTGGAGAATTCCTTGGAGGTTATGGCTGTTCATTTTGAGAAATCCTATAAACTAAAACAGAAGGTTAAAAGCGCCATGATATACCCTGTGGTAGTATCTGTGGTTGCAGTTGCAGTTGTTATATTACTGCTGGTCTTCGTTGTTCCTACCTTCTCTGGTATATTTGATAATGCGGGAGCAGAGCTGCCAGGAGTGACTAAGGCGCTCTTGGCCCTCAGTGATTTTCTTAGAAACAGCTGGTTTGTCCTGATTATAATTGTAGCTATTATCTTTATTGGTTATAAGATGTATGCTTCTAATGACAGTGGAAGACGAGAAATTGATCGAATAAGGCTTAGGATTCCCTTACTAGGGGATGTTCTATCCAAATCGATTGCAGCAAGCTTTGCAAGAACCATGTCAACCCTTATGGGTACTGGTGTTGGAATTACTGAAGCCTTAAATATTACAGCTAATGTAGTTAACAATAGTTATGCACATGAGAAGATGGGTGTTATTGAGAGACAGGTAAACGAGGGAAAGGGATTATATCAACCAGCTAGTGATTCTCAGCTATTTCCAGCAATGCTTAACAATATGATTATGCTGGGTGAGGAATCTGGTAACCTAGAGGAGATGCTTGGCAAAACAGCTGTCTTCTATGAGGAAGAGGTTGATGAAGCTACCAAGCGATTAACTACTATGCTTGAACCCCTGATTGTAGTATTTCTTGGGGGAGTTGTAGCCTTCATAGTTATAGCCATCATGCTACCGATGTTTGAGATGTCTAACATAATTGCCAACTAAAGACAGTTAATTAATGAAATCATGAGTATCCCTACACTCTTGATTATATATAACTCATATGAGACAAATAAAAGGAGGAGTTTAAGATGTTTAAGAAAATCAAAAAAAGTGAAAAAGGTTTTACATTAGTAGAGTTAGTAGTGGTTATTGCTATACTAGCTATCCTTGCAGCACTACTAGTACCCAGAATTATGGGAAGCGTTAAAGAGGCTAGAGAGTCCTCAGAGCTAACTAAGGCTCGTACAGTTGCAGGAGAGGTTGCAATCTACAATGCAAAGGAAATGGTTAAATCTAATGGTGGAGCTCCTATTACAGGCGTAACGATTGGTACAACTCAAATAGGTTTACTAGGTATGGATGCTTCAGCTCTTCCAGAAACTGCTATAGCTACGGTAGTAGTAGATTCAAACGGAAATGCAAAAGTTGTAGACCACCGGTAATAGTTGAACCATTAGTTAAGTGCAGTCTATAGTCTAGGGAATTATGGACTATGAAAAACTCTGGTAATGAATATTGCAGGGGAAACACCTGGTTTCCCCTGCTCTTACCAAAATGAATGATTAATATATTTGGAATATATTATAACAAAGATTCTATTATAGAATATAATATAGTATATCTACTATTATTGGTCTTAATAGACAGATAATTATATACTAGTATTATAAGGATATATATACTTAAATTTGAATATAGGGCTTATCTACTTTTTAAGCTTAGAAGATATATTGAATGTTGGAAATAATCTTATACAAGAGAGGAAGATTTTTTGATGCTAAGGAAAATCAAAAATAGTGAAAAGGGTTTTACACTAGTAGAGTTAGTAGTGGTTATAGCTATACTAGCTATCCTTGCAGCACTACTAGTTCCCAGAATTATGGGAAGTGTTAAAGATGCCAGAGAGTCATCAGAGCTAACTAAGGCTCGTACAATTGCAGAAGAGATTGCTGTCTTCAATGCAAGGGAAATGGTTAAATCTGATGGTGGAAATCCTATTAAAGCTACAACTACAGACATAACGATTGGTGCAACTCATATGACCAGACTAGGTATGGATGCTTCAGCTCTTCCAGAAGCTTCTATAGCTGATATATTGGTAGATTCAGCAGGAAATGCAAAAGTTGTTGACCACCGGTGATAGTGGAACCTTTAGTTATCTACAGTCTATAGTCTAGAGAATTAAGGACCATGTAAAGTTCTGGTAATGAATATTCCAGGGGAAACCTGGTGTTTCCCCTGCTAGTACCAAGATAGATGATTAATATACCTGGAGTATATTACAAAAAAGATTCTATTATAGAATATAATATAGCATAGCTACTATTATTGATCTCAATACACAGACAATTATATATTAGTATTATAAGGATATATATACTTGAATTTGAATATTAGGCTTATCTAGTTCTTAAGCATAAACATATATTGAATGTTGGAAATAATCTAATATAAAGAGAGGGAGAGACATTAATATGAAGAAAATGTTTCGTAAACTTATAAAAGGCGAAGATGGCTATACCTTCATAGAGTTATTGGTTTCTATACTCTTATTAGGATTTATTGTTGTAGCATTTATGAATACCTTTTTGGTTTCTACTAAGAGTAATATCAGCACATTTTCAACAGTTGATGCAGGCTATGTGGCTCAAGACGTTATGGAGGAAATATATTACCAAAGTAAGAGTAAGCTTATAACAGATTTTAAAACAAAAATGATGGCTGCTTCTTATAATTGGACTGCTATTACTGCAGAGAAGCATACTCTTACTAAGGATATAGATAATTACTATGTCAAGATTGATATTGAGCAAAAAGCATTTATTCCAGCTGCAGGAGAAGATTTGTCAAAGGTTGTAGTTAAGGTATATGAAGATTCAACTCATACAAAACTAGTAGCTAGTGTTCAAAATATTCTTATTTTAAAGGGAGACTTATCATGAAGGATGAACGTGGTATAACCTTAATCGAATTAGTGGTAACCTTAGGGATGATGGCTGGAGTTGTTCTGATTATTTATACCTTTTATGCTGCTGGAGTCAGAGGATTTGCAAAGGAAATGACTAATGCGGATAATCAGTTGAGGGTAAGAAGAAATTCTAGTGCCATTGCCAGAGAGATTAGAAGATCAGATGAGGCGAAGGATGAGGCGGGTAAATTGGCCCTTTACTATTCCAATAACGAGAAAAAAACTTACTATCTAGATGGAACAGTTATTAAGCAAGAAAACTATGAAAAAAATCTAGTAACAAATGTTTATGAATTAAAATCGGATTATAATCTTGTAGATGGTATTAAGAGCTTCGTTATTAATATTAGTGGTAAAAAGGTAACTGTAACACTGGAAAGTGTGGAGAATGCAGAAGGCGAAACTTATAAACTGGTCAATGAAATTAATATAAGGGAGTAGGGAATATGAGGAAATCATTAAGAAAAGATCAGAGTGGTTATACCATGGTATTAGTATTAGTAGCAATGCTGATAGTTTCTTTACTCAGTACTGCAGTGATTTCAATGGCATCATCTAATTTGAAGATAGGTGTGGAAGAGAGAGAATTTCAAGCATCCTATTACATTGCTGAAGCAGGTGCTGTCTATTATACAGATCAAATTAAGAAGAAAGTATGGGATATCTATAAGGACACGGCAGTGACTAATGAAAGTCAATTCTATGCCAAGGTTGCAAGTGAATTATCATCTACATTGACCTTACCTCTGGGACTTTTTGATGAAGAATATGGTGGACAGCCAGAAGCAAGGGTATCATTTATACAGACAAGTGGGGACACTAATCCAAGAACCTACAGTCTTGTATCAGAGGGCACGAATGATGATACCACTAGAATTGTGCAAAAAGAGATTATATTGAATTATACAACTAGTGGAATACCGGGCGATTTGTTGGCTGTATTCTCAGATGGTGATATGACTTTTAGTAATGGAACTGTTGTGGGTCCAGTTGGAACGAATAGTGATATTAATGTAACAGGTAATCCAGAGATTGATGATTATTATCTCTATGATAGTAGTCAAGAGATTATAGTTAATAGTGGCAATAACTGGATGGATAGAGGTCGGCGAGGGGAAAAGAAACCTTTAGGGGAAATGAGGACTTACGAGCTACCACCTTTTCCTGTATTTCCAAGCATGAGTCATAATGGATCCATGCTTGTGCATAATAATAATACAACTTATGAGAGCATAACCCTTTCAGATCCAGTTACATATGTACCAGGATTCGCTTTAGGCAGTGGC
>CAZMYP010000050.1:0-17364 GCA_964570535.1 uncultured Herbinix sp. | reverse complement strand
CGAAACTAATAATAATGATGATTTCAGATTTGTATTTATGGTTCAGGATATCCACGAAAATTCTGTTGGATTAATGTCTGCTCTTAAAGAATACGAAGAGCTTGCTTCAAAAGACTCTTTGACAGGTCTATATAACCATGGAAGAATTGAAACCGAACTTTATAACGCTATCGAAAATAATAGAGAAAACGAGCGGTCTCTTTCTATTATGATGATGGATATTGATTATTTCAAAAAGGTCAATGATAAATATGGTCATTCAATAGGGGATATCACTTTAAAGCACTTAGTTGCAATTACCTGTGATTTTCTGCAATCCTATAACATAAAAATCGGGCGTTGGGGCGGCGAGGAATTTGTTGCCGTGTGCTATGATATAAATGCCTCTGAGCTTATGACCATTGCTGAAAACTTGAGAATAATGATTTCCGAATCAAAATTTGAAACTGTTGGTAATATCACTTGCAGTATCGGTATAACCGAGATACATAAAAATGACAATGTTAAAGAGGCATTCGAGCGTGTTGACAAAGCAATGTACTCTGCAAAATCAAGCGGAAGAAACTGCGTTAAGGTTGAATTATAAAGGCACCACTGTGCAGATTAAATCACCTTCTTTTATGGATATTACATTTTAAAAAAAATGCCAGAAGTAACAAAGTATATGTCCTTCATTCTCATTATAGCAGTAAGGACAGTGCCGAGATAGTCCAGCTGCTCAGGTCCTAAGGATTATAGTAAAAGAAAACCACCAATACAGCTCTTTATGCCCTATCATACCTGCGATTATTACCTTAGACTTCAAAAAGGAAAGAAAAGCTTGGCAAAGAATCTGAATATAAACATTATATTGTAAAAGTTATATGTCCTGATGAAAGTATATCTGGAATATTTAGGGTATCTTCACTTTTGATGCTGAATGATACCAAGTGGGAATTAGTGTTTAATCAAGATTCTAAACTACCTTTAAGCACAGGGATGTAGGTAACGTGAAAAATCATCTGAAATTGCCAAGGATATAGTTTTAAAAGTACTAGATGAGATGAAATTTGACTACGAAGGGTAAGAGGAGGTTCGAAATGGAACGTTGGGAGATATATGATATTGATAAAATAAAAACAGGAAGAACTATGGTTAGAGGCAGTGAATTTCAAAAGGGTGACTATCACTTGGTAGTACATGCTTGTATTTTTAATACAAAGGGAGAAATGTTAATTCAACAAAGACAACCATTTAAAGAAGGTTGGCCAAATATGTGGGATATAACAGTTGGTGGAAGTGCAACCCAAGGAGATACTTCGCAGTCTGCTATCGAAAGAGAATTATTCGAAGAAATTGGTTTGAAAATTGATATGCAATCTGTTAGACCGAATTTTACAATAAACTTTGCTGTTGGTTTTGATGATGTTTATTTAATTGAGAAAGATATAGATATTAGAAATCTCAAATTACAATATGAAGAAGTGCAACAAGTAAAATGGGCAACTATTGATGAAATATTTCAAAAATTAGAAGATGGGGTCTTTATTCCATACTATAAAAGTCTAATTCAATTATTTTTTGATAGCAGAAATAAATATGGCTGTCATCACAAATAGAGATGAATTATTATAGATAAAAGGAGTTTAAATTATGCCGCTTGTTAAAATCGTAATAATAGAAGGAAAAACTGAAGAATATAAAATGGCTATCTTTGAGGGAATTCACCAAGCATTAGTGAAGGCATTTAAGATACCTGATGATGATAGGATACAAAGATTATCTGAAATAAGTAAGAAAAATTTTGATGTTTCATCAGAAGAATTTACTCTGATTGAGATAACAGTTTTTGAAGGAAGAAGCATTGACGCTAAGAGATTGCTATATTCTAGTATTGTTGATAATTTGAGTCAAAACCCTGGAATGAGTAGTAAAGACATACTAATTGTTTTACATGATGTACCATTAGTTAATTGGGGGATTTCTGGCGGAAGGCCAGCAAGTGAAGTTGACCTTGGATTTAAAGTAGATATTTAGAAAAATAACAGCATTAATATTTATTCTGGAAAAGACCATCAATAATTTGAAAAGTATAATAATACTTAAATTCAAGGGGGGATTCTATGAAAATAAATATATCTGAAATTGGTTATGTTGAGAATAATGTAAACGAGCAATCTGATGAGAACTGGGGTAATATTAAATCTATCATAAGATTAAATAATGATTATGTTGGCGGACTTACTGGCCTGGATAGCTTTTCTCATGCTATCGTATTGACATTTTTACATGAAGCACAATTTATTCAGGAAAAGCATTTAAAAAGACATCCAAAGAATCTTCAAGAGATGCCATTAGTTGGTATTTTCTCTCAGAGAGCTAAGGATAGACCTAATCCTATCGGGATAACGGCTGTGAAGATAATTGAAGTATTAGAGGATTCCTTAATAGTAGAGGGGTTAGATGCAATCGACAAAACTCCAGTGCTTGATATTAAGCCTTACTATCCACAATATGACAAAATAGACAACGCTTTTGTACCTGAATGGGTGAATCGTCTGATGGAGAACTATTTCTAACATATTATTTTGTAACAGAAGGAGAAGGAACTAAATTCATATGTTGGAGTTTCTAATCCGGAAATGTGGAAGGACTTAAAAGAGAAATATAGTTTATTTTTGAGCGTGGAGGAATTACTAAAAAATTTAATAGGAAAGGCGAATTAGATGAAAAAAGAGTATTCTGTAATACCGAAGTCAATGTCAAAGATGGAAACATATGGCTTTTCCTGGATGGATTTTATTACGGCTATACCTGCTCCACTATTTGTTGTGACTACATATAAATCAAACGGAAAGCCAAATGCATGTTTGCAATCGTGGGCGTGTTTTAATGGCAGTCCTCGGGGCTTTTATGCAATTCTTTCATGTGTAAATAAGTCTGGGCATCTATACCAAACCCTTAAAGAAAATGGAGAAGCAGTACTTAATTTTCCTTCTGCTGATATCTATGAAAAGTGTTTTGCTACAATAGGGAATAATTCATTTGATGATGATGAAATTGCCTTATCAGGACTTACAGCAGAGCAGGCAACAACAGTTAATGCACCACGTATACAAGAATGTTTTCTTAATCTTGAATGTCGTTATTTATGGGAACGAGAAATTAAAGAAGGAGATACTCACGTCTTAATTTGCTTAGAAGTTGTGAATATTTGTGCTGACGAAGTGCATTTAGATGAACTTGTTCAAGGTAGATATGGTGAAGAAGGATATCTTTACAATGTGCATTATCCAGTTAATCCAGAAAACTTTAATGGAAAATCACATGACTGGATTGCAACAATAAAAAAATATAGAGATATGGGTGAATATTAAAATGTGTAAAATAGAACTGTTGGATGTTTATAATAATGATAGAATAAAAACAGGAAAAACTATGGTTGTCATCAAATAAAATAAAAACAATGGGAGCTATTGTAACCGCGAACTTAGATGATATTATATATTAATTAGATTGGAGATAAGAAAGATGAAAAGGGGCTGTTTCAAAACAGCCTCTTTTCATAAATAAATAAATTTACTAGGGCTTTTGTTTTAGATGAAATATATAGAGTATTTTGCTATAATATACCTAATATATATTGCACCATCATACGAAAGAAAGTAAAGGGAGGATAATATAAATGTTTAGACTTAAATTACGGGGAGAGTTTATACCGAAATTCATTATTATATATGTAATTTTATGTATGATACTATGTTTAACGCTTATGGCATGTGGTAAGGAGGATAATCCTGATAAGCAAACAGACAATATAACGAATCAGCAAAAACCTGATTTGGAGGAGAATGATAGGATTCCAGATAATGAAATAGTAGTAAGTAACACTGTAGACAATGGTCCTAATAGTAGTGATTATGCTACGGATGATCCAGTAGAGGAGCCCTCATTAAAGCAAGGGGAGAATAAATTTGTTGGAGCTATTGGTGACTCCAAGATTCACATGAATTTAGACTATAATGATGGAGTCCTTGCCGGTTCATACTATCATGACAAGGATAATCTACCAGCTACTACTTTCAAAATAGCTGAATTAGGAAGGGATCAAAAGGATTACGTGTCGCTTTTTTTAATAGAGAACACCGATTTACAGGGAATGTTTTTGGGAATATTCAAAAGTAGTGATTATATTGTAGGCCTATGGCAGTGGGATACCAATGGAGAAATGTTCCCCTTTTACTTAATTAGAGAGGGGTCAGAAGAGAAAGTACCGATCAAACCAACAGAAAAAACCAAAAAATTTGATGGTAACTGGTACGGTGTGAATTCATCATATCACAATAGATTAAACCTAAAGATAAGCGTATTATTTGATGATTTATTATTTTATGAGAGTATTAACACAGATGGCTCTCCCTATGGAGTATTCAGAGGCTTAGCTACATGTGAAAATGGTATAGCCAAAGGATCATGTACGGAGTTACGTGAGTTTACTCCTAGCAAAGAATATGTAAGCTTAGAAATGCAGACTGACACCAATAATGAGCTTATACTAAGTAGTGATGACATTTCACTGAGTGGTTTGGATTCAACGCTAGATAGAAGATACACTAAGGAACCGATAGATGTAGTGTTCCCTACACTATTAGAGGTGGGTATAGTTGATAATAAGGACCAGGAGGAAAGGTTTTTAAAGATTTTAAATTATAGGGACTTCATGTTTATTGAAAATACACAGTACGTTGAATATAAGAGTATCACACTCGATGGCCAACAAGTATATGCTGGAGAGGGATATGTCAAAGGAGAAAGAGGAAATACATTTTATATAAATGCAGGTGAATATATGTATGCCGCTATTTATGATGATGATCTTATTGAGTACTTTACAAACAATCCCAATTATGCAAATGCTATGCCTGATATCCTGAACGATTGGGCAAGTCAATATGATGCAGAAATAGTATACAATAATATTTCAGGTCCATGGTCATTTGATAAGGAGATACCTGACATAATTATTAAGCAGATAGACAAAATTGTATCCGGTAAAGAAATCTCATTGCCAGACAATTATTCCATGCTTGATTATTGTATAGGAGATTTAGATGAGGATGGTGATTCGGATATAGCTGTAGTTATTCAACAGGGAGAGGCTTTCTATACAGGAAGTAGGAGGATTTATGTATTTCTAAGTAAAAACGGTTCGTATGAATTGACTTTTGAAAATAAGGATCTAATTTTAGGCCGAAATGAGGGTGGGATTTTTGGAGATCCTTATAGTAGTATTAGCATCCCCAATGATGGTAAGCTAGTTGTAGAAGATTATGGTGGCAGCTCTGACAGATGGGGTCATGATTATATATTCAAATATAATAAAGGTGATTTATACTTGGCTAGCATAAACAGTATTAACCATAACTCATGGAATTTAAATGGAATTAAAGAGGTATATGACCTTACTAATAATACAATGGAAATCAGGACCGTACAATATGAAACATCTGAAATCTATGATGATTTGATTTTATGTTCAGGAGAAATTAAATCTGTAAATATTCCATTTCAAGCTGCTTATGCCGGGTGTGAAGTAGACTTGATTGAAGAATCCATATATTCGCTTATGCCTTCACTAGGAAGTTTTGAATACGGTGATCGAGGAGTTATAAATTCATCATATAAAGCAGAGGAGATACTTGATAAAGTAATGAGAGAAAATTATTCTCATATGAATAAGGTTGATTTTCCTCTAACTAATAAGATGATTGAAAATTATTCCTTATTGGTAGGGTATGATATAGTGCCTTATTATTATAGTGATTCAGAGAGTACATTAGTATATTATGATATGTATATTAATGAAAATGAGATTCAGCACATTGTTTTGTATAGAAAGCTTAACGATAGAGTATATATTGAGGGTGGCATTAAGTTTATATATATATCAGATGAAACAGGAGAATTGATTAAATAGAAATATACTATAGCTTATGGAAAGAAGGGTAAAACATTATGAAAAAGATATGCTTTTTTGATACAAAACCATATGACAAAATCTGTTTTGATCAAATGAAGGAGGAATATGGCTTTGATATTGAATATTTTGAACCTAAGCTTGGTCCAAAGACTGCTTTTATGGCAAATGGAATAGAAGTTGTTGTAGCATTTGTAAATGATACTATAAATAAGGAAACTATAGATATTCTATATAAAAATGGCACAAGGCTTATTGCCATGAGATGTGCAGGTTATAATAATGTTGATTTTAAGGCTGCCTATGGTAAGATTCATGTGGTTCGAGTTCCAGAATATTCACCATATGCTGTTGCAGAGCATGCTATGGCCTTATTGCTTACCTTGAATAGGAAGATACATAAGGCTTATATAAGAACTAGAGATTTTAATTTTAGTCTAAATGGCCTCACTGGCTTTGATCTTCACGGTAAGACAGTTGGTGTTATTGGAACAGGTAAAATTGGTAGAGTTTTTATAGATATTTGCAAGGGATTTGGAATGAAGGTTATAGCCTATGATCCATATCCAAACAAGGACTTTGATATTAACTATATTTCCTTAAATGAACTATTTGAAGAATCAGATATAATATCTCTTCATTGTCCTTTGACTAAGGATACATTCCATATAATTAATTCAAATACTATTAAAATAATGAAGAAGGGTGTATACATTATAAACAGCTCAAGAGGTGCGTTAATTGATAGTGAAGCATTGCTAGAGGCACTAAAGGCTGAGAAGCTGGGTGGAGCGTGCCTAGATGTATATGAAGAAGAGACTGAGCTTTTTTATGAGGATATGTCTTATTCAGTAATACATGATGATATTCTTGCAAGAATTATTTCTATGCCCAATGTTATCGTAACATCTCATCAGGCATTTTTAACTCAGGAAGCTCTGCATAATATAGCTGAAACATCATTAAAAAACTGTAGAGATTATTTTGAAGACAAGACTTTAAAGCATGAAATATGCTATCAATGTGGCAAAACGGATAGTTGTGGTAGGGATAAAAATCAAAGGTGTTTTTAGTACCCGTTAGAATTAATCAAGTTTAGAAAAGAGAAGAAATATATGAATAGGATTAAATACATTTTTGGGTGGGTAGTATTTTTGGAATATTTCTTAGGCTTAAAGTGGGAGGAGTTTTTACTCTTAAATAATTATAGAAAGTCGGTGTACTTATGAAAAAAATAAATGTGATAGTTATGCTTTTATGTATATCTATATTGTTAATTTCCTGTGATAAAAAGGAAACGCAGGAACCTAGTGAAACAGATTTATCGAATATAAATGATACAAGCGAAACAACGAAACCAACAGTAAACACAATGCCGTCTCCAACCAAAGAAATCACTCCAATATCTACCACCACTCCACCTCCAACCGAAGAAAATACACCAACTACCGTGCCATCTCCAACCGAAGAAAATACACCAACTACCGTGCCATCTCCAACTGAAGACAATACACCTACTTTAACAGAAACCCCTGACGTAATGGAAAAACATATTAGTCGTGAGCAGGCAAAAGCCTATCTAAAAGTAATAGATGATATGGTTAACAAATTTGGAGAAGGCAAAATAGAATCAGATAGTGAAAAACGAATGATAGGATTAGGCGTAGTAAGATTAATTGATTTCGATAATGATGGTAATTACGAACTTTATTGCGCATTTAGCTCAGAAGGTGGCTATTATGTTGACACTGAAAGAATCTATAGCTTTCATGGCAACACCGAAGACCTCATATTGGAAAGAAGCGTAAGCAACTTCGGCACTGATGTTTCGCCTTGTACAACCTTGCTGTCAAAGGACGGTAAAACCTATATATGGCATCAAAATGAGATGGCTACAGGTTCATTTGTGACGGTTGAGAGTAATAAATTGGTAGTTATTATGACTTACCATGAAGATTTGTGGGATAAGGTCAATTATGAGCTCAATGAAAAACCATGCACCGAGGATGAACTTTTTGGGGCACTAAGTGGCTTTGTAATGGATAAGGATTTAAGTACAATAGAATATTATAACTCAGTAGATCCTTCAGTGATAACAGAAACGGATAATGTAATACAATTAATAAAAGATAGGGCTCAACTTGTTGATCAAAAACCTGTTCTACAAGGAAAGATGTTTTCTGATGAAGAACTAAAAACTTTCAAGTTAATAAAAAGTTTTTATAAAGATTTTGAGTATTCAGATAAGTATACTATAACAAGTGAAGATGAAAAGAAGATGATTTTTCGTAAGGACAATAACTTATATTTTGATACATATATTTTTATGACGTAATCTATTCTGGTATTGATGTAGTTAATTACTGGTTCGATGCAGGTGCGGTATATAGCGGCCATGGGTCTTATTATGTAATTGATGATGCTACAGTTATTAAAGTTGAAAAAGTTGTTGGAACAAGTTCATATAGCTATGAACTATCAAAAAATGGTGTAACGATAGAAAATCAAACTAAAGAATATGATCACTAGGAAGATTCGATAGATTAGCTATATAATTACTATCGTATTTATAGGCAAATATACCCCAATGTTGTAGTAGGAGGATATCATTGCCCACCAGTACAGCAACCTTTTTGGAACACTATATATATAGATGAAATATCACATGAAGAGCTATTAAATATGATTGACCATGCATATGACTGTGTTTTAAAAAGTTTTTTCAAGAAAAAGCAGCAAGAATTGTCAATAGAGTCAGAAAAGAAAAACCTATAAGTAAATCAATAATCCAGTAAAACGAAGCATTTAATATGATAGGCTATATATGTTCCTGGACACCCCACCCGGTGTCCGGGTTTTTAGATTGAAAAAAATGTTTTTTAGTGGGACTAAATCCTAATTTGAATTGCCATATTATGGTACTTGTGTTAAAATAGGTATATTAATACATAAACAATAATTATGGAGGCGAGCGAATGAATACTTATGGATATGACATATTGATTCAATCTAATGAGTCATTGCTTAATAAGGCATTAGGAGCTTTGTTCTATACTGGAAAGCTTCAAGCATCAGGCACATATGCTTTTGTAGATAATGTACCTGAGCGGCTCCGTGGATTCACACAAGTCGGTTACAAAGTAAGGCTAAAAAATGAGCCTTGTTTGGACTTAATTGGACCACCTGTTGAAACCAAACCTATAGTGGTTGGTAATGAGACAGAGTGTAAGGAATCGGATGATAGGATAGGGCGTATTGGTATACGTCTCTCATTAGAACTTGTACTTCGGGTTCTTACTAGCGTCGACCTTGAATTTGATGTGGATATTGGAGTGACAGTTCAAATTGGCTTGGATAAAGATGATTCCACTTTAAAGTACAATTTAGCCAATACGGAGATTTATGACTTGAAAATCAATGACACTTGTATGATGCATAAAAACATGCTTGATAAAACCAACGAAATTATTGCAATTATTCTAAAGCATTATCTTACTAAGGATATAAAGAACATCCAATTGCCTATAGATTTAACTCGAATTGCCGTTGACCTGCCACAGGCAGAAAACGCTCTTGCAATCAAACTTCCAATTAAGCTAGCTGATATTATAATTCTCAATCAAAAACTCATAGTTATTGGGTTAAACTTTATTACAGACGACCATGGCAGCCTCTCAAATATGATAGATCTTACCAATAATTCTGAAATTTACTTTTCTGTCAGTACTAAAGCAATACGGAGGGTTATGGAATTCTGGTGGGATGCAACTGAGTTGAAGCAATTCCCTATAAAGGGGTCTCTTCCTGTTAATGTTGGTCTTAATAAAGTACTTAGTAAGGGTACAGATATTATCACCCGGCTAATTACTTTGGGATTACTTGAACCGACTACAGAAGTAGAATCAGCACGGCTTTTCTATGACGCTAGTGTGAAGCTTATGGAGCTACCAGATATTTTGTTTGAACCAGGTGAATTTATAAAATTACAGAACCTTAATATATCACTGAATATCTCTGCACGTTTGGAGGCGAATCAGAAAAAAAGGATGGAGTTAGACACCAGCCTCTTTATACCGGATAAACTTACACCATGGGAGGATGATAAGCTTCTATCAGAGAAGAGTAAGACCAAAGATCTATTTAAGCTTAATGATACATTGAATGTAATAATTGAGAATGCTAAGTGTAAAATTGCAGTTGATAATGCAAATCAAATTGTTATCAATATTTGCTCTGCTGATTTTAATTTAGATTTTGGTAGTAAGTGGTATGATAATCTGACTGAAAAAATAATGAATGGTTTTATAGATATTCTTGAGAAACACATTATTCATAGGATACCAGCTTTTGTTATTTCACCTTCATTGCTTCTAAAGAATATAAATATCATGGGCTATACCTTTGCCATAGATATCAAAGATATTGATATGGAAAGTATGCATATTTCCTTAAGTACAAATGTCTCAATTAATGAGCTTGAGAAATCCATTGCACCAGTGGCCCTGTATATAGGTAATACCAAATCTCAAAAGCTGCATCGTGTAGACTGTCGGGTGGTGGAAGATATTGATTATACACATCAAGTTGGATATCATTTGGTCTACGATGCTATTAATGATGGATTCAAACCTTGTCAAGAGTGTCTACCAGGTTATTCAAAAATGGTTCTAAGAAAATAAAATATGGAAGGGAGTTCGAATTATGAAAACTGCAGGTTATGATATTGCTTTGCTGATAAATGAGCGATTATTAAACGAGTTATCCGCCGCTTTCTATTATGGTGGCTTTATGACTGTTAATGGCACTGTTGACTTCTATAACAGCAAGATCAGTCTTGAAAATCAAATTGTTAAAATGCCTGAACAAGAGCTGTTAATTCTTGATAAAGAGTCATTACCCATCAATATGAAATCTTATCTAATTATGGATTATCGTTTTAAACTAACCAGGGAACCAATGATAAACTTTGTACGAAATTTAGATAATACCCCTACCATTCAGCTTTCGCTTGGCTGCCGTATCTACTTTTTTATGTGGCAAAGCTTTGAGGTTAAATTTGATACAAATATTACTATAAGTGTGCCAATTTTTATCGATCCAAAGACAATAGAACTTATTGTTGATTTCAAGAATGCTGTTATAGACGATTTAAATATCAAATATGGAAAGAACATGTTAATGGAAGTAGACCTTCGCTTAATTATTAACAAGGCTTTAAATATGTATTTTTCTGATAAAACAATCTGTCAAGAGATTAAATTGCCTTGTATGAGTTCAGTAATAAAGGATTTACGTAATTATATCCAGTATCAGGATGAAGAAGGCAATAACCTAGGAATAATTCCAACAAAAATATGTGCTATGCGTGTAGTATCTGATACTGTTATGGCTGTAGGTATTAATCTTATGGACTATACTGGTGGCAATCCTGAAGAGCTACATGATTTTGCAAGGAATTGCAGTATGGGAATTGCAATATCTGAAAAATGCATGCAAAAGGTCTATCAATTCTGCTGGGATAATTCATGCTTTACTATCTATAATGATGATAAAAATAAGCTTGTTCTGGTTAAAAAAATTGACTCTGCATCAGTATCCTTGTCTGGCAATGTAGATACAAAATCTATTAATAATTACTGGTCAAAGGCTAATAATGTACTGGTTGCTGTTCAAAAAGGTATCACTAAGCTTGCGACAGCAGGGCTGGTGGAGTCTTCAATCTCGGTCGATGACATACAGATTGGTTATGGCGTTGAAGTTAAAATTAACGGAAAACCAGAGTTTGAGCTGCTTGGAGATAACGTAGTCCGATTATACAACATAAATATGGATATTACTCTTAGCATTGATTTTTCGGCTCTTTTTGAATATAAGATTGAGATTGATACATCGGGGTTTATCCCTGATTCATGGACACCATGGGAAGATGACATTACCATAGCTAGGAAAAGAAAACGTATTACCATATTTTCTGGCTATCTCCATATGCCTAATGCTGATGTCAGAGATTGCAGAGGAAGAATCAACTGGAATGAGAAAAATCAGTCCCTTGAATTAGAAGTCCTTAAACTAGATATATACTGGAACCTTAAAAAGAAGGGCTCTCCCTTTATGGCATTTCCAGAGAAGCTCCTTAACTATTTATCTGATAAGTTTGAAGCACTGGCAGTAAAAAAGCTAAAACCAATTGCTGTTTCACCAAAGCTTGAATTTGACGTTAAAAATCTACCGTGGTCGCCTAAGCTGACTGGAAGAAAGCTCGAGGTTACTGGTAGTGAAGTAATTGTATCAGCTGATTTTAGCTTTGATGTGTTCAATAAGGATGTGTACCCAGTTCCTAAATACATTGCGAATACAAATAATATGGAGATACATAAGATAGGCTGTGATAGTGTTAATGATACCTATGAAGTACATCAACGTAATTATCATCTACTAATTGACGGATTGAATGCAGGGTATGATGGATGTCAGAAATGTCTGCCAGCCTTTCATAAAAAATAAGTATATATGATACTGTTTGAGTGAAATATTTTAATTGACTCAATATGAAAATTCCTATGTTAAAATAGTATAAAGATATGATAGAATAAGTCATAGGAAAGGAGGGTATCATGAAAATATTTCATATTTCTGATTTACATATTGGTAAGCAACTCCATTATTATAATATGAAAGATGACCAAGTGGCTATACTTGAGCAAATTATCAAGAAAGCCAGGGAGCTAAGACCCAATGTAATTATAATTGCTGGAGATATTTATGATAAATCAGTTCCTTCTGCAGAGTCATATACGATATTTAATCAGTTTCTTAATGGTTTGTCAGATATAGAACCGGATATTCCTGTTCTCATTATTGCCGGTAATCATGATTCGGCCGAAAGACTAGATTATGCTAGTACATTTTTAGAGAAGCATAAAATATACATATCTGTTCAGCCACCCAACAAGGAGAATGAGTACCTGAAGAAAATCATTCTTAAGGATGAATACGGAGATGTTAATTTTTATATGCTTCCCTTTACTAAACCTGGTTATATACGGCATTTGTTTGATGAGGGTGTAATAAAGAGCTATGACAGTGCAATTAGAGCCCTTATTGATAGAGAGGATATTGATTATAGTAAGCGAAATGTCTTGATATCCCATCAGTTTTATATATCAGGAGATACATCTCCCGAAACCTGTGAATCGGAGCAAGTATATATTACCGTGGGAGGTTTAGACAGTGTGGATATAGAGGCGGTAAAGGATTTTGATTATGTGGCCTTGGGACATCTTCATGGAGCTCAGAGTATAGGTATGAACCATATCAGATATAGTGGAACCCCACTTAAGTATTCCATAAGCGAAAAAGCCCATACAAAAGCCATTACCATGGTGACTATAAATAATAAGGAATCTGAGATTATAATAGATAAGATACCCCTAGCTGCTCTTTTGGATGTTAGAAGTGAGAAGGGCCTGTTAAGTGACATCATAAGTAGGGCAACTGATACTAACAGACATGATTATATAAGCATAACCATTACCGATGAGGATGAAGTATATAAGCCTAAGGATCAACTAGAGGAACATTACGACCATATCCTTGAGGTTAAGGTTGAAAATAGTAGGACAAGGGCACAGCTTGAGGCAACAGACTTTGAAGCTACTGTACTAGAACCCTTTGAAGCATTTCAGCAATTCTATCAAGAAATGCAGGGTGTACCCTTGAGCAGTGAGGAAGAAAGTATTATGGTTGATATAATTAACCAGCTACAGGAGTTGTACTAAAGAATCCGTAAAGCGGCTTCTTTCATTAATATTATGCTGCATATGCAGCGGAATGAGAGGAACAGATGAAACCCATTAGTATTAAGATGTCAGCCTTTGGATCCTACGCTGGTGAGGAAATTGTGGATTTTTCTGATGTAAGTAATGGGATTTTTCTTATAACTGGTGACACTGGTGCTGGAAAAACCACTATATTTGATGCCATTACCTATGCCCTGTATGATGAAACTAGCGGAGGTAGGCGAAACGGTGAAATGATGCGTAGCCAATATGCTGATGATAATACAAATACCTATGTGGAGTATTGTTTTGAATACCATGGGCAGATATATAAGATAATTAGAAGTCCAAGACAGGAGCGTATTAGTAAGAGGAGGAATAAGGACGGAGAATTTACCAAGACAACAGAGCAACCATCAGTAACTCTTATTTTGCCTGATGGACAAGAATATCAAGGAAAGATTAAGGAGACCAATCAGAAGATTGTTGATATTATTGGCATTGATGCAAATCAGTTTACACAGATTGCCATGATAGCCCAAGGAGATTTTCTTAAACTTCTTCATGCATCTTCTAAGGAAAGAAAAGAAATATTTACGAAGATATTTAATACCAAAATCTTTTGCCAGATTGAGGAGGAGCTTAAGATAAGAGCAAAGTCCATATACGGGCAGCTAGAGGATAATAAAAAGGATATTATTCGAGAGACAGAGGATGTTAAATGTATAAAGGATAGTGAGCTTTTATCACAGTGGACTGATATGCCACGATTTTCTGAGACTGAATCTGATAAGCAAATAGAGCTTATTGAGCTGATTATTAATGAAGCAAAGGAAAAGGAAGAAGAGATTAAAAAGACTATAGTCAGTAACGGACTAGAGCTTGATGGAATAAATATTAGGATTACCCAAGCTGAGGATAACAACCGCTTGTTTAATTCCTTAGATTCAGCTCTTTTAAAGAAAGAGGAGCAGGGTCAAAGGAAGAATGAGATGGATAATCTTAAGAATAGAATAGAAAAAGCAAAGAAGGCACAAGCTGTAGAACCCAAGGAGCAAGCTTTCCTTAGTATGCAGAAGGACTTATCCAAGTGCAGTGAAAGAATTAATAATATTAAATTCTGGCTTGATGGTAATAGGGAAAGATTAAGGAATCTTAATAAGGAAAAGGAACAAAAGGAAGAAGAATATAAGAAAAACAGCCCGGGTCTTATTTCAATGATAAGTAGTATAAACAATCTCTTACCCAGGTATGTGGAACTTGATACATATAATACCGAATGGCAGGCATTGGAGGAGATCAGGAATAAAGCCCAAGATGAATATAATAAAGTTCTAGCGCTTATAGGTGAGGAGAAGGACAGGAAAGAGAGGTTGTCCGGCCAACAGGAGCAGCTTAGGCATATATCCGAACAATTTACACAGCTTAAGCATAATGTAGATGGATTAACTGAGAGAAAGGCTGCATTGGAGTGTCTGCTTAAGTCTATCGCCTTAATGAAAAAATATAGAACTATTTATGAACATAAAGACATAGAACACAAGAAGGTCAAGGAGAGCTATGAGTCAAATAAACAAGTGTATGATGAACTCTACCATGACTTTATAGAAGGACAGGCTGGAATACTGGCCGCAGCATTAGAGGAAGGTGAAGCCTGCCCCGTATGTGGTTCGACTTCCCATCCAAAAAAGGCAACTAGTTCTAATCTTGCAATTGATGAAAGTAAGCTACGGACTGCTAAGACCGAGATGGAAAATACCTTAATTAATACTCAGCAGCAATATGAAGCCCTACAAAAGGCTAAACAGGAATACGAAAGGGAGCTTGACCTTGCAGTACATGAAGGAAAGAAAATTATTGATGCCTCGATTAATACTGATAATATATCTGATATTAACATACAAGCCATATTAGACCAGTGCAGAGACCAGCTAAATTCTGAAGTAGAGAAAAAGGCTCAAGCAGAGGATGCTGGTAAGACTTATTCCTCTAACCAAGCACAAATCAAATCTCTTGAGGAAGCTTTAGTATCACATGAAAGGACTAAGGAAGAGGCAGATAAGGCAAGACTGGAGGTAGCGGCAAGCTTTATAAAGGTTGATACTAAGATAGGGAGCTTAAAGAAGGAATTAATATATGAAAGTAAAGCTCACGCTGAAAAGGAGTTAGTATTAACCGAGGAACACCTCCATAGATTGGAGGAATCAAAAGCAACTGCGATAGAAAAATATCTTGATTTTGTTAATACTACTAATGAGAAAATAGGTAATCTTAAGACAGAAGAGGAAAGTTATAGCAGGTTATCAAAAAGTGCAGAAAGATTAAAGATAGACTTAGACAATGAGTTGTTTGAGCAAGGATTCTTAGATCTGGAGGAATATAGGACAGCTAGATTAAGCTCAAATCGAATTGAAGAATTAAGTAATATTGATCAAGAATATAGAGATGAAATCATTAGAATCAATACCAGTATTGAGAATTATAAGGAGCAAACTAAAGGAAAATCAAGAATCCAAACCGACGAACTAGTGTTAAGGCAGACAGAGCTTAAAAATATTAAGGTTCAACTGGATGAGGAAAGTAAGACTATATATGGTATCCTTACAAGAAATGAAGAGGTCTATACTAAGGTTATAAGACTTATAAGTAATAGAGATAAAATTTTAAAAACACATGGTGCTATCAGCAGATTGGCAGATACAGCAAATGGTAAGCTTAGGGGTAGACATCTTAATTTTCAAACCTATATTCAGAGAAGATACTTTAACTTAATTCTTATTGAAGCCAATAAAAGGCTTTATACAATGTCTAATAACCAGTTCATATTAAAATGCCGTGACATGGAGGATTTGACGGGGCAAGGTGAGGTTGGTCTTGACCTTGATGTATACAGTATGGTGAATGACCAGGTTCGTGATGTTAAGACATTATCAGGCGGTGAGTCATTTATGGCAGCCTTGTCTATGGCCCTTGGTATGTCAGATATTATTCAAAACGCAGCGGGAAGTATACATATTGATACAATGTTTATAGATGAAGGTTTTGGATCCTTAAGTGATGACACCAGAATGCAGGCCATTAAGATACTTAATGACTTATCAGGAGGCAAGAGATTGGTAGGTATAATATCTCATGTCACCGAGCTTAAAGCACAGATAGGCACAAAACTTATAATAACAAAAGGAGAAAAAGGTAGTAAGGCTAGATGGGAAATGTCATAATAATTTATTTGATAAATTTGATAAATAAATGTTAATATTTTACTAAAGTAGTTGATTTTCTCTTATTAATATTATATAATAAGTTTACAGGTTGAGCTTTCGTGTTTATGCGGCTACGGTCGCATAACATGAGTGGTGTCGTGTTGATTAGGATAATAGGTGGACTCTACGTAATTAATTACGTGCAGTCTAGAAACATGAAAATATGAAAACTAATAGGATATTTCTTGCTCAACCTGATTTTATAATATAATATGGATATAGATATAAAGGGGTAAAGCCTTCGGTCATTTTAAAGTCGATAATCTTTGGCTCTTTTTATTTATAAAATAATAGAATACTGTATTGCAACCTAATGTCTTACACATAGAAAAGAGGAGCAACATGAACAATTTTACATTTTCACAAT
>CAZMYP010000049.1:6743-17414 GCA_964570535.1 uncultured Herbinix sp. | reverse complement strand
TATGTTGGCAGCGAGCAGACTAATCTACTTGTAGACGTCGGTATCAGCGCTAAGAGAATTGAGTGTGGCTTAAATAGAATAGAAATTAATCCAGATACCATACAGGGTATTTTGATAACACATGAGCATTCCGACCATGTGTCAGGCTTAGGTGTAATGGCAAGACGATATAATATACCAATATATGCTACATATGAGACTGCTATGGCTATACGTAGAATCAAGTCTTTGGGAGAAGTTTCTGATGAACTGTTTAATTATATAGAGCCTGATAAAGCATTTCAGATTAATGATATAACTGTAGAACCCTTTTCTACCTCCCATGATGCAGCAGATCCTGTATGCTATACCATGGAAGTGGAAGGCGGGAAGATAGGTATTGCTACGGATCTTGGCAAATATGATGATTATATCCTGTCTAAGCTTAATGGCTCCGACCTACTGATGATAGAGGCAAACCATGATACAAATATGCTTCTTGTTGGTAAGTATCCATATTATTTAAAACAGAGAATATTGGGGGAAAGAGGACATTTGTCCAACGATACATCTGCAGATTTAATAAGTAAATTAATCGGTAGAAACAAGCAACAAATAATTTTGGCGCATTTAAGTAAGGAGAATAATTATGAGGAACTTGCCTATGAAACCGTCTTATGTGAACTGACGCGACTTGGGACCTCATGTAATGATTTTACCCTTAGTGTGGCCCGTAGGGAAACACCTTCTGATTTGGTATGTATTTAATTTATTAATATAAGAAAGGCATGGTTTTATATGAAGAAGACAGTAATTACCGTTGTAGGTAAGGATAGAGTAGGTATTATAGCAAAGGTATGTACTTACCTGGCGGAGAATGGTATCAACATTTTAGATATATCACAGACAATTGTACAGGATTTTTTCAATATGATGATGATAGTTGATGCCACTGGGGCAACGAAGGAATTTGATCTAGTAGCTGAGGAGCTTGATGAGATGGGTATGGAAATTGGCCTTGTAATTAAAACTCAGCATGAGGATATTTTTAATAAAATGCACAGAATATAGATAGGAGATATAGGTATATGATTAATATACATGAGGTTATTGAAACCAATAAGATGATCGAGCAGGAGAATCTTGATGTTAGGACCATAACCCTTGGTATAAGTCTGCTGGATTGCGCTGGACCTAACCTATCTGAGGTTAACCAAAGGATTTATGATAAGATTACAAGGATTGCTAAGGATCTAGTAGCTACAGGTGATAAGATACAAAGAGAATTTGGGATTCCAATAGTAAATAAGAGAGTTTCTGTTACACCTATTTCATTAATAGGTGCAGCATGTTGCTCTACAATAGAGGATTATGTTACAATTGCAAAGACCCTGGATAGGGCGGCCCAAGAGGTTGGAGTTAATTTTATTGGAGGTTATTCTGCTCTTGTGACTAAATCAATGACTGCCTCTGATATGCTTCTTATTAGATCAATACCCCAAGCACTTAAGTCTACTGAGAGAGTATGTAGTTCAGTAAATGTAGGCTCTACTAAGACAGGTATTGATATGGATGCTGTTAAGCTACTTGGAGAGATTATCCTAGAGACAGCGGAGCTTACTAAAGATAAGGATTCTATAGGATGTGCCAAATTGGTGGTATTTTGCAATGCACCTGATGATAATCCCTTTATGGCTGGTGCCTTCCATGGAATTACAGAAGGCGATGCGGTAATTAACGTAGGAGTAAGTGGCCCCGGTGTTGTAAAAAAGGCCTTGGAGTCTGTTAGGGGAGCGGATTTTGAAACACTTTGTGAAACTATTAAAAAGACAGCATTTAAAATAACCCGAGTTGGTCAGTTAGTGGCTATGGAAGCTTCTAAGATACTTGATATACCCTTTGGTATAGTAGATTTAAGCTTGGCGCCAACGCCTGCTGTGGGAGATAGTGTAGCTGAGATATTTGAAGAAATAGGACTTGAATATGCTGGCGCTCCAGGAACAACTGCAGCTCTTGCCCTCCTAAATGACCAGGTTAAGAAGGGCGGAGTTATGGCATCCTCATTTGTAGGAGGTTTAAGTGGTGCCTTTATCCCCATAAGTGAAGATCAGGGTATGATAAATGCAGTTGAGGCCGGTGCCTTGACCATAGAAAAGCTTGAAGCAATGACCTGCGTTTGTTCTGTTGGTCTGGATATGGTAGCAATACCAGGAGATACTAAGGCAACAACAATATCTGGAATTATTGCCGATGAGATGGCTATAGGAATGATTAATCAGAAGACAACAGCTGTAAGAATTATTCCCGTGATTGGAAAGACTGTAGGTGATCAAGCATCATTTGGCGGTCTGCTTGGTTATGGGCCGATTATGAAGGTTAACAATTTCTCTTGTGACAATTTCATCAATCGTGGAGGAAGAATTCCTGCACCAATTCACAGCTTTAAGAACTAAAGATAGACAAGAGCTTTATTGTCAATAACTTAATATATTTATAGAAAGGCATGATATATTATGGATAAATATTTGGAACAGATGGACTATAAAGGAATTTTCAAATACTTTAGTGAAATATCTAATATACCAAGAGGCTCTGGTAACGAAGGTGAAATTAGTGAATATCTGGTAAGCTTTGCAAAGTCTCTGGGCTTAGAGTATAATAAGGACATAGCTAACAATGTAATAATAATTAAAGAGGCCACTTCTGGCTACGAGAACCAAGACGCTATAATGCTACAGGGTCATATGGATATGGTCTGCGAAAAGCGTAAGGAGCACACCCATGATTTTCTAAAGGATGGCATAAAGCTTATTGTGGATGGAGACATCCTTCGCGCTGATGGAACTACTCTTGGTGCTGATAATGGCATAGCAGTTGCTTATATATTGGCTCTCTTGTCTGACAGTAGCTTAGGGCATCCCCGTATTGAAGCAGTTATTACAACAGATGAAGAGGTGGGGATGAATGGAGCCAAGGCATTGGACCTGTCATCACTAAAAGCAAGGTACATGATTAATCTTGATTCAGAGGAAGAGGGTTATCTGCTAGCTAGCTGTGCTGGTGGTTTAACAGGAACCTGTACATTGCCCTTAAAGCGTATTACAGAAGAGGGCAAGAAGATAAGACTTAATATAGAGGGCTTAAAGGGTGGTCATTCGGGTATTGATATTGTGAATAACCGAACTAATGCAAATAAGCTATTAGCCCGCTTATTGTTTGACTTAAGAGAAAATTGTTCTTATAGTGTTCTTCATATGGAGGGCGGATATAAGGATAATGTCATACCGCGTGAGGCCTTTGCCGAGCTTATAATTGATTCTGAAGCCTATTCAGAGATATCTAAAAAAATCGGTGAAATCATGCAGATATATAAAAAGGAGTTAGAAGGTAGTGAACCAGAGCTTGGGTATTCAATCAATGATTTAGGAGATGGAGAGTATAACCCCCTTCACCCTGTATCCTTTGAAAAGCTCTTGTTCTTATTGATACAAATTCCTTATGGTGTACAAGTTATGAGTTCCGACATTGAAGGATTGGTGGAAAGCTCATTAAACCTTGGAATTTTTATATTAGAGCAAGAAAAGGCAATTATATGTAATTCAGTAAGAAGCTCTAAGAGTAGCTATAAGCAATACATTAGTAATCGACTAAATTATTTGACTGGATTTTTAGGGGGAGAGTACATTGTACGTTCTCAATACCCAGCATGGGAGTTTAGGAAGGAATCAAAACTTAGAGAACATCTGCAAAAGGAACATAAAGCTATGTATGGCAAGGAAATGATAGTTGAGGCTATTCACGCTGGTTTAGAATGTGGATTAATAGCAGAGAAAATGCCTGGTATAGATATTGTTTCTATTGGTCCAGACATGTCCCGTGTTCACACAATAGAAGAAAATCTTAGTATCTCATCTACAGTTAGGGTGTATAAGTTTTTAGAACGAATTATAGAAGAGAAAATAATATAAACAGAGTGTCTTTAGGGCACAATATAACAATTATTAGGAGATGGAAGTATGTCAAAGGGCAGTACGCATGACGATTTTGACTTTGGAAATGACTCGGAGTTTCAGGAAAAACTAAATATGAATATTGAAAAGGCACTTAGTGACGATTTTGATGCTGACATGTTAGAAGAGGATAATATGGCTGATGTGGAAGTCACTGCTGCTTTGGAAAATGAACCTACTGATGAAGAAGCAGTTTCACCTGCTGAAAGTGAATCTGAAGATTTATTTGTAGATAACCATTATAATGATGAAAATGAAGAAGCGTCCTATGAGGAATCTACAGCTGCCCTTGATAAGGCAAGCAATATAGAGGGATTAGATGATACCTTGGAGGATATCAATAATTCCTTAGCTAAGCAAATCGGTGAGGAATTGGAGAACATCGAGACAGGGGAAAAGAAGAAATCTCGTATGATGAAAATTCAGATAGGTGTCATTGCAGGAATTGTCTTTTTATTAGGTACAGCCTTTTTTCTTGGATTTACTAAACCAGGTAATAATTTGCTTATAAAGATGGGCATAAATATAGGTGGTAAGGTATGGGAAGTGGTAACTAAGGATTTTAATGAAGAGCCTGATGTTTTGATTGATCAAGATTATATAGAAGACGATGATTTGATTTCAGAGGCTGTTGAGGTTGATACTGATACAATTATCTGGCCGGACCATCCTGGTTATGGAAGACATGAAGAGGGAGTATATAATATCCTCTTATTAGGTGAGGAAGCAATTGATTCAGGTACCTCAAGAGGCCGTACAGATCTAATTATTATCGCCACATTGAACAAAAACAACAAGTCTATTAGGCTAACCTCATTTATGCGTGATACCCTTGTACAGATACCTGGCTATAAAGAAAATAGACTTAACGCTTCATATGAAAAGGGAGACGTTGATCTTTTATATGAAACTATAGCTCTTAATTTTAATTTACGTCTGGATGGCTGTATATTGGTAAACTTTGAGAACTTTGAGAAGATTATAGATTATTTAGGTGGTATTGAGCTTACTCTTACATCATCTGAAGCAAGGTATTTAAGGAATACTAATTATATTTCCAATCCTAATTATAGGACAGTTGTAGAAGGTACACAGCTGATGAATGGTAATCAGGTTCTGGGTTATTCTAGAATTCGAAAAAGAGCAGCTATTACTGGCAATAGCAGTGATTACGGTAGAACCGACCGTCATAGAATCGTTTTAAATGCAATTTTTGAAAAATATAAAACAAAGAGTGAGTTAGAATTAGCCTCAATGATGTTCAAAATATTGCCCATGGTAAGGACCGATATTGACAGCAAGACATTTGAAAAGCTAATAACTACCTTTATAGAAATGGGTACTATGGAAATCGAACAACTTCGAATTCCTGTAGATGGTTCATTTACAGATAACGTAAAGGTAAGAAATATGGAAGTCTTAATTCTTGATTTAGAGAAAAATGTAAGCGTTCTCCATGAATTTATCTTTGGAAATTAAAAGGTTAAGCATATTTAGTCATAATATATCACTATTTCCCATATAATTATTTGTCCTGATTACTTCAAATGATTATGGGAAATGGTGTTGATATTATGAAAAAACAAAAAAGATATTGGATGTTATGCATTATTCTTCTATTAATGTCTCTTATTGTAACAGGCAAATGTCTTAAGCTTCTTAGGTCAGAGCAGCAAATCAGATATATCCTTTCCAAAGAAATTAATTATGATCAGTTTCGTAATATTAAAATCGATAAAAAGCAGATTGATCAGATACAGAAGCTTACTAGGGATGTTTTTGTCTCAAATAATGATTACCAAGAGCAATCCAATCTTGATGAAATTGGATATCTAACCTTTGCCATGATAGTATCAGATTTTGATTTGATTAATGGAAAGGTGCCTGATAAGAATACATTTATCCACGGAATAGGCAGGGTATCTCAGACCCTGTCATTTAAATGGTTATATCAGTATTACAAAATGATATTTTCTGATATTAAGTATTTTCCAGTTCCATATATGGGTAAGGATGCTGAAACAGTAAGCTATGAGGATAGCTGGTATGCTCCTAGAACCTATGGTGGAAATAGAAATCATGAGGGAACAGACCTGATGGCAGCTAATAATACCCCTGGATATTTTCCCATAATTAGCATTACCGATGGTGTAGTGGAGAAGCTAGGATGGTTAGAAAAGGGTGGTAATCGTATAGGGATTCGTTCTGAGTCCGGTGCTTATTTTTACTATGCCCACCTAGATACATATGCTCCAGACCTAAAGCTTGGAGATACTGTAATAGCAGGACAGCTCCTAGGCTTTATGGGGGATTCGGGTTATGGACAGGAAGGAACTAGGGGGCAATTTGACGTCCATCTTCATTTGGGAATCTACATAAGAACCGATACAGGTGAGATAAGTATAAACCCTTACAATATTCTAAAGATTCTAGAGCATAGTAGGACAGAACTTTTGCATTAATCATTTTTACATTAATCATAAAATAATATTTTTATGGTAAAGATATATTAATATATAGTATAATAAGAGTTATTGGTGTATTATGCTAGAGAAGGTAATGCAAAGATTAACATACAGAAGGAAGTTTATTTTATGGAAGTGTATTTGGATAACTCAGCAACAACTAAGGTAACTGATGGAGTTCGGGATATAATGCTTAAGGTATTAGATGAGGATTATGGGAACCCCTCATCCATGCATATGATGGGTGTAAAAGCTGAAAGATATATGAAGGATGCTACCCAGAAAATTGCGGATTGTATAAAGACTGAGCCAAAAGAAATTATATTTACATCAGGTGGCACAGAGGCCAATAACCTGGCAATTATTGGAGCGGCAATGGCTTATCATAGACATGGAAAGCATATAATCACCAGTAGGATAGAACACCCTTCGGTTCATAAACCCCTTCAATTTCTTGAGGAAAATGGCTTTAAGCTGGATTTTGTTCCAGTAGATTGTAGCGGTAAGATATTAAAGGACAAGCTATATTCTATGATAAAAGAGGATACCATTTTGGTATCAATTATGTATGTGAATAATGAAATAGGCTCGGTTCAGGACATCGAAGAAATAGCATCAAATATTAAGACTATAAACAAGAATACAGTCTTTCATGTAGATGCTGTTCAGGCCTTTGGCAAATATAGAATTTATCCAAATAGAATGGGAATAGACCTACTATCAATTAGTGGTCACAAAATTCATGGACCAAAAGGCATTGGTGCTTTGTACATTAGAGATGGTGTAAGAATCAAACCCATAGTCTTTGGAGGCGGACATCAGAGAGGTCTAAGATCTGGAACAGAAAATGTACCTGCCATAGCTGGACTAGGACAAGCAGTTATTGAGAATTACCAAGAATTTGAACAAAAGATAAAGGGGATGTATGAACTTAAGCTTGCCCTTATATTAGAAATCAGTAAGCTTAATGGAGCAACAATAAATGGGCTTCCATTAGAGTGTAAGCAGGATTTTAAGATGGAGTATATTAAAGAAACAGCCCCTCATATTATATCAGTTAGCTTTGAAGGAATACGAAGTGAAGTCCTTCTTCATGCACTTGAGGAGAGGGGAGTATATGTGTCAGCTGGCTCTGCCTGCAGCTCCCACCATCCGCAACCAAGCCCTACCCTTATAGCAATTGCAATTCCTAAGGAGCTTATGGAATCAACAATAAGGATTTCCCTATCTGAAGCTACTACCAGAGAAGAGATAGATTATGCAATAGAGCAGATAAAGGACATCATACCTAACTTAAGAAGATTTAAAAGAAGATAAATGAAAGGTTACGATAAATAATGTTTAAAGCATTTTTAATTAAATATGCAGAAATTGGACTAAAGGGAAAAAACCG
Organism: uncultured Herbinix sp.; assembly: GCA_964570535.1. Classification (GTDB taxonomy): domain Bacteria; phylum Bacillota; class Clostridia; order Lachnospirales; family Lachnospiraceae; genus Mobilitalea. The sequence goes on along the minus strand of CAZMYP010000049.1, from coordinate 9,567 downwards.
CTACCTATTTGAGAATGCACTCCGTGATAGGATATTAGAGGTCTTAAGCCCATTAGGTCATTATATTGTATCCAAGGAGCAGGGTAGGATATTTGTTGAATGCCCTGATAGCTATGAATATGAGGATACAATTGAGGCATTACAGAGGGTATTTGGGATATCATCCATATGCCCTGTTGTGGTAATTGATAGTTTGGATTGGGAGACCTTAACCCAAGGAGTGGGGGATTATGTAGAGGCTATGTATCCCGATAAGGATTTTACATTTAAGGTAATGGCAAAGCGTGCTGATAAGAGATATCCTTTGACATCTCCAGATATCTGTAGAGAGATGGGAGCATATATTCTAAATAGATTCACTCAGCTGAAGGTAGATGTTCACGAACCCGATGTTCGATTAACTGTTGAGATTCGTATAAAAGCCTATGTATATTCTATAATCATACCAGGTCCCGGTGGAATGCCAGTTGGATCAAATGGAAAAGCAATGCTTTTGCTATCAGGGGGAATTGACAGTCCTGTAGCAGGTTATATGATATCTAAAAGGGGAGTATCTATGGCAGCTGTTTACTTTCATGCACCTCCATATACCAGCGAAAGAGCCAAACAAAAGGTTGTAGACTTGGCAAAAAAAATATCCAGATATACTGGTAGGATTAAGCTTTTCGTAGTGAACTTTACAGATATACAGCTGTATATCTATGAAAAATGTCCACATGATGAACTTACGATTATAATGCGTAGATATATGATGCGAATTGCAGAGGAATTGGCTAACCAGGAGAATTGCCTTGGACTTGTCACAGGAGAAAGCATAGGGCAAGTAGCAAGCCAGACGATGCAAAGCCTTGCATCAACAAATGAAGTTTGTTCAATGCCCGTATTTAGACCATTAGTTGCATTTGATAAGAAGGATATAGTCGAGATTGCAAATAAAATTGACACCTTTGAAACTTCAATTCAGCCATTCGAGGACTGTTGTACAATATTTGTAGCAAAGCATCCTGTTACAAAGCCAAACCTAAAATATATCCGTAACTCTGAAAAGAAGCTAGAGGAAAGAATAGATGAGATGGTAGAAACAGCCTTAGAAACAGTAGAGGTAATAGACATATAAGAAAGGGTTTCACTTGCGAAACCCTCGCGCCGAGCGCGGCCAGCTTGCTGGCTAAATACATAACGCGCGAGTGCGGATCCTTGCGGAGCATTTTTAATATAATAGGACGAACTTTCCTATCATATAAAAAATGAGCTGCTATAAGTAGCAGCTCAAGTTACATTGATCATTGATTAGTCAACGATATATGGCTTCAGTATGGTAAGAACCTGATCAAGGTTATCCTCTCCATGGATGTTCAAATCAATAGTCTTTGATAAATCTAGACTGAAAATACCCATAATTGATTTTGCATCTATAACATATCTGCCAGAAACCAAATCAAAATCGGTATTAAATTTTGTAACATCATTAACGAAAGCCTTTACCTTATCAATAGAATTTAAAGATATCTTTACTGTTTTCATAACAACAATTCCTCCTTAACATAAGTATATGTATATACTATATTTTAACAAAATAAAAGTCAATATACAAAGTACATAAAAAATGTAGGAAAAGTTGTATATCTGTTTACAGTACCAGGCACCGTGAACAAACTGTGAACAAATTATGAACAATTTGTAAATGAGCCACGATCAAATTATACTGGAAAGAAGATTATGTATGAATAAAAAAGCAGCATTTCTAACTCTTGGATGTAAAGTTAACTCCTATGAAACGGAAGCAATTAGGGGAATGTTTCAAATTGCTGGTTATGAGGTTGTAGATTTTAAGGAACTTGCCGATATATATGTGGTAAACACTTGTACAGTAACAAATATGGCGGATAGAAAGTCCCGTCAGATGTTGCATCAGGCTAAAAAAAGAAATCCTAATGCTATAATTGTTGCTGTCGGATGCTATGTTCAAGCAGCTGAGGAGAGCTTGCTTAGGGATAATAGCGTCGACCTTGTAGTGGGTAATAACAGAAAATTAGAGATTATTAATCTTATAGAGACTTATAATTTAAATAATATAAAAAAGAATAAAGATAATAATAAAGATTATGATAATGAGATTAACGAAAATGAGGATCTATCTTCTGATATTGATAATTATATGGTTGTTGATATAGGTGCAGAAAAAGATTATGAGGAACTATCTCTTGCTTCTACCATGGAGAAGACCAGGGCCTTTATTAAGATACAGGATGGTTGCAATAGATTTTGTTCCTATTGCATTATTCCTTATGTAAGAGGAAGAGTTAGAAGCAGGAACGAAAATGAAATTATTGAGGAGATTACTAAGCTTGCTGAAGCGGGCTATAAGGAATTTGTTCTCACTGGAATCCATATATCCTCATATGGTACGGATAAGCAGGGTGTTAACAATATGCCCCTAGCCTCTCTTATTAAAGATATTAGTAGGATTCCGGGTATTGAGAGAATAAGACTGGGGTCCTTGGAACCTGGTATCATAACAGAGGAATTTGTCCAGGAGATTATCCAGGTAAAACAATTTTGTCCCCATTTTCATTTATCTCTGCAAAGTGGTAGCAATACGGTGCTTCAGCGGATGAACCGCAAGTACTCAGCTGAGGAATATGAGGAAAAGGTAAAGTTACTTAGAAAATATTTTGATAAGCCCGCATTTACAACTGATATTATTGTGGGCTTTCCCGGTGAAAGCCAGGAGGAATTTGAAGAAACCTTAGATTATGTGAAGAAAATAGGTTTTTCTGACATTCATGTATTTAAATATTCAAAAAGGGCAGGCACTAAGGCT
>CAZMYP010000049.1:0-6733 GCA_964570535.1 uncultured Herbinix sp. | reverse complement strand
CTGCTAAGATGGGGGACCAGATTCAAGAGGAGATCAAGCATAGCAGGAGTAATGAATTGATTGCCATTGCTAAGCAAATGTCAGAGGATTATAAGGTGTTATTTCTGGGTACAATAGAAAATATGCTTGTTGAAGAGGAGATAATGGTCGAGGGAACAAGGTATCAGATAGGCCATAATGAACGCTACCTAAAGCTGGCAATTTTAGCCCTAGAGGATTTAACAAATCAGATTATTAATGTTAAGGTTGAGACAAGCTTAACTGAGGAAATATTACTAGCTACAAAATCCCTGTAAATAACTTGGGAAAAAGTTTGAAAATGAATAATAATTATAGAAGAATCAAGACTTCTTAATTATATGAAAATTATTTAATTGAAATTTTTGCATATATATATTAATATAGTAGGTAATATGAATTTAAGTTAACAGGTCGATAATCCTATTAGTGAAGGAAGTGATTTAGTGCGGAAAGTTAACAATACTCAATATTTTAAAGTTCAAAAGGATACAGAGGCAGTTGTAGCTGAAGTAATTCATCAAGTATATGAAGCATTAACTGAAAAGGGATATAATCCTGTAAATCAAATTGTGGGATATGTAATGTCGGGAGATCCCACATACATAACAAGTCACAAGGGAGCCAGAAGCCTGATTATGAAGGTGGAGAGAGACGAAATAATTGAAGAATTATTAAAATATTATATTTATAGTGAATTTAATTAACATATGATATTGAGGGAGCATTTTAAATGAGAATTATGGGACTTGACTATGGCTCCGTAACGGTTGGGGTAGCAATAAGTGATTCACTACTATTGACTGCCCAGGGAATTGAAGTCATTAATAGAAAACAGGAAAACAAGCTTAGGAGGACTTTGGCTAGAATTGATGAGCTTATTGAAGAATATCAGGTATCAAAGATAGTTGTAGGTTATCCAAAGCATATGAATAATTCTATTGGAGAGAGGGCATCAAAATCAGAGGAGCTCGCTGAAACTCTTCGTAGAAGAACAAATTTGGAAGTTATACTTTGGGATGAGCGGCTGACAACCGTTGCTGCAGACCAGGTTTTATCTGAGGGTGGACTTAATTATAAACAAAAAGCATTGGTAATTGATAAGATTGCTGCAGTGCTTATTCTTCAGGGATATTTGGATAGACTTTATAATATGGAACATGGTAATAGCAATCAATAACAAAGTAATGACATAGCAAGAACAACAGTCAACAACAGTCAACAACAGACAACAAAAGGTAACAATAATAACAATAGTAACAGGTAACAATAATAACAATAGTAACAGGTAACAACAGCAATTAACAACAACAATTAACAACAGCAATTAACAACAGCAACAGCAACAACAAATAACAAGTTACAGCAGTAACAACTAATAATAATTGTTGATAATGATACAATAGTGAAAGGTTTGGATATATATGGACAATAGACCGGAAGAAATCACGTTTACGGATGATAACGGTGAAGAAGTAGTATTTCAGGTTATAGAGCAGACCAGGCTAGGTGGTGTGGATTATCTTTTGGTGAGTACAACCAATGAAGATGAAGAAGAGGATGAGGCTCTCATTCTTAAGGATATATCTGATGATACAGATATTGAAGCAATATATTCTATTGTAGATGATGACGAGGAATTAACCATGGCATCAGGAATTTTTAATGAATTATTAGATGATTTAGAACTTTATTAAATGCATTGATATAAATTAGATGAAGTAGGTGATGATGTGCCTAACAATCAGGAGCAATTCAAGGATTTACTTAGGACGAATGGGTTAAAGATAACGAATCAGAGAATAGGGATATTAGAAGTGCTAAGCAATAGGCCAGGTGAACATTTGACAGCTGAAGAGATATATGATTATGTTAAATTAGAATACCCGGATATTGGTTTGGCGACTGTATATCGAACAATTCAATTGTTATCGGAACTAGACCTTATAGATAAACTCAATTTGGATGATGGTTACGTTAGATATGAAATAGGCAATAAGGCTAAAGAAGATAGTTGCCACCATCATCATCATTTGATATGCCTTGAATGTGGAAGTGTTTATGCATTTCAGGATGATCTGCTTGAGAATTTGGAAGAACGAATCAAAAAGACTCTTGGATTTGAGGTAGTGGACCATGAAGTGAAGCTTTATGGACACTGCAAAATATGTATAAATCAAAAAGAAGAAGAAATCTAATTAAAATATCGTGCACTTAGATAATGGATAACAACTTACATAAAACCATTGGAGGTGCAAGATTGAAGGAAATTGAAACAGGAGCAGTATTAAATGAAAGAAAGCCTGAGGGCAACATACAAAAAAGAAATACTGCAGACACTAATAACACAAGAACAGCTAGCATAAGAACAGCTAACACAAGAACAGCTAACACAAGAACAGCTAACACAAGAACAGCTAACGTAAGAACAGCTAATGAAGGAACAAGTAACGAAGGAAAAATCAAAGAAAGAACAACTAACAGAAGGAAAACCAATTATGTTAGTCGAGAGGAATCAGCTATTACAAACAACGGTAAAAAGGAACAGGAAACAACAATAAAAAAGAAAACGAATAAGAGCTTGGCTAATTTAATGAATAATAATAAATTAGCAGATAAGAATGGTTTCGCAGATATCGAGGGGCTAAAGATTATACCTCTTGGTGGCCTTGAAAAAATAGGTATGAACATTACAGCAATCGAATATGAGGATACAATTATTGTAGTAGATTGTGGATTATCTTTTCCAGAGGATGAGATGTTAGGAATAGACTTTATAATTCCTGATGTTACTTACCTTAAGGATAATATTGAAAAGGTAAAGGGTTTTGTAATAACCCATGGTCATGAAGATCATATTGGTGCCTTGCCATATATTTTGAAAGAAGTAAATGTGCCAGTATATGCCACAAAGCTGACAATAGCTATAATTGAAAATAAGTTAAAGGAACACAATCTCTTAAAGTCAACAAAACGTAAGGTTATAAAATATGGACAATCAGTTAATCTTGGTTGCTTTAGAATAGAGTTTGTTAGGACGAACCATAGTATTGCCGATGCAGCAGCTTTGGCTATATTTACACCAGCAGGAATAGTATTTCATACAGGAGATTTTAAAGTAGACTATACTCCAGTATTTGGCTCACCCATTGATCTTCAAAGAATTGGTGAGATTGGTAAGAAGGGTGTACTGGCTCTTATGTGTGATAGTACCAATGCGGAACGAGCTGGATATACTATGTCAGAAAGCACCGTAGGAAAAACATTCGACACTATCTTCGCAGATTATAATAAGCAGAGAATTATTGTAGCAACCTTTGCATCAAATGTTGACAGGGTTCAGCAGATAGTAAATTCTGCAGTTAAGTATGGAAGAAAGGTAGTTATTGAAGGTCGTAGCATGGTGAATATTGTCACCACAGCCTCCGAAATCGGATATATTAATATGCCAGAAGGGATATTAATTGATATTGAACAGATGAAGAATTATACCGACGACCAGATTGTTATGATTACTACAGGAAGCCAGGGAGAAAATATGGCAGCTTTATCTAGGATGGCTGCTTCCATTCATAGAAAAGTATTTATTAAGCCAGGTGATGTGGTAATATTAAGCTCTACTCCAATTCCTGGTAATGAGAAATCAGTATCTAGGGTAATTAATGAATTATCCATGAAGGGTGCAAAGGTTATATACCAAGATACCCACGTATCAGGTCATGCCTGTCAGGAAGAAATCAAGCTTATATATGCCCTGACAAAGCCCAAATATGCTATTCCTGTCCATGGAGAGTATAGACATTTAATTCGTCATGCTGAGATCGCCCAGACAATGGGAGTTCCAAAGGACAATATATTCCTATTATCCTCTGGAGATGTTCTTACTATATCAGATGAGAAGGCCGCTGTTACTGATGAGGTTACGGCACAAGGCATTCTAGTGGATGGATTAGGAGTAGGAGATGTAGGAAATATAGTACTTCGTGATCGTCAGCTACTTTCTGAAAATGGATTAATAACTGTGGTTATATCTCTGGAAAGAGGCACTAATCAAGTTCTTGCTGGTCCAGACATAGTCTCTAGAGGCTTTGTATATGTAAGAGAATCAGAAAATCTTATGGATGAAGCAAGAGTAATTGTGGAAAAAGCATTAGACAAGTGCCTTGCTAAGCCTTCCACTGATTGGAATAAAATCAAGCTAGAGATTAAGGAATCCTTAAATGATTTTATATGGAAGAAGACTAAGAGAAACCCTATGATTCTTCCGATTATTATGGAAGTATAGTAAAAGCGCATAAAGAGTGATTAATACGCTTATTATGAAAATGTTAGGAGTGCGATGATATGGCATCTTCATCAACATCAGTAAAATTAACCTTAAAAATATCAAGCTTTATCCTTAAGACATTGATGAATGTATTTTTCTTTGTTATAGTTGTGCTTTTTGTAATTTATGGAAGCCGAACTGCATTTGAATTTACTTATCAGCTCTATGGCCCTGTATCCTTAGATGCTGAGCCAGGAAGGGATATCCCTATTAAAATCAATAAGGGTGAATCCACTGCCGATATAGCAGGTAAGCTAGAATTAAATCGAGTAATTGTCAATAAGCATTCATTTTATGTGAGGACAAAGCTAGGAAATAAGGTTATTATGCCAGGAACTTATAAATTGAATTCATCTATGACTTATGATGAGGTATTGGAGATTATAACAGATTATTCGAAATCCATGGTACAGGAAGAACCTGTAGTAGATGATAAGAAATAAAATAGCCTTATAAGAAAAGGTAAAGGATTCGAGGGTTTATGATTACTGAAGAAAGAATTGCCGCCTATATTAATTCCCTAGATAAAGACCTTCCACCCCAGCTTCTTTTGTTGGAGCAGGAAGCAGAAAAAAACAAGGTTCCAATTATTAAGAAGGAAACCCAGGGAGTAATTCGCTTTTTACTAAAATTACAAAAACCCAGACGTATATTAGAGGTCGGAACAGCCATTGGCTTTTCCGCCCTCTTTATGAGTGAATATTCACCTAAGGATTGCAAGATTACTACTATCGAAAAGGTGCCCATGCGTCTTGCGGAAGCTAGAAGCAATTTGAATAGTGATAGGTTTTCTAAGAGGGATAAGATTACCCTAATGGAGGGAGAGGCTATAGAACTTCTTGATAAGCTAGTAGAGGCTAAAGAGACCTATGATTTAATATTTCTGGATGCTGCAAAAGCACAGTATATGAATTTCCTTCCCAAGCTAATGAAATTAATGGATGAAGGCTGCCTCCTTATTACAGACAATGTCCTACAGGACGGTACTGTGGTTAATTCTAGATATAGTATTACCAGAAGAGACAGAACCATCCATACTAGGATGCGAGAATATCTTTATGCAATTACTCATATGGAAGAGCTAGAGACCCTTGTTCTACCTGTTGGGGATGGGGTGGCACTTAGCTTCCAAAACCGTGAACTCTGATAGAAAATTGGAGCCCATAGACGAAGATATCTAGAAGGAAAGAAGGATATTATGAAGATAGATAAGAATAAACCGGAGCTACTAATTCCGGCAGGTAATTTAGAGACATTAAAGACAGCGATTATGTATGGGGCAGATGCTGTATATATTGGTGGAGATCTATACGGTCTTCGTGCCAAGGCTAGGAACTTCTCTATGGAGGATATGAGAGAGGGCATTGCCTTCGCCCATAAATTCAACAAAAAGGTTTATGTTACAGCAAATATCACCGCTCACAATCAGGATCTTGAGGGAATAAGAAGATATTTTAGGGAACTTAAGGCATTTGGCAAGGATAGACCCGATGCTTTAATTATAGCTGATCCGGGAGTGTTTACCCTAGCCAAGGAGGAGATACCTGATATGGAACTTCATATCAGTACTCAAGCAAACAATACGAACTATGCCACTTACAACTTCTGGTATAAGCTAGGAGCCACTAGGGTGGTATCTGCCAGAGAGCTATCCCTTAATGAGCTTGCTGATCTTAGAGCAAATATACCTGAGGATATGGAGATTGAGACATTTATTCATGGTGCTATGTGTATAGCCTATTCAGGCCGATGTCTCTTGAGCAATTATTTTACGGGAAGGGATGCAAATCTTGGGGAATGTACCCACTCATGTAGGTGGAAATACCATATTGTTGAGGAAAAGAGACCAGGGGAGTATCTTCCTATCGAGGAGAATGAGAGAGGTACCTATATCTTTAATTCAAAGGATTTATGTATGATAGAATATATTCCGGAAATGATAAATGCAGGCATCAATAGCTTTAAGGTAGAAGGCAGAATGAAGACAGCCTTATACGTAGCAACAGTTGCTGGAGCATACAGGAAAGCAATAGATGATTATTTTGAGGACCCTAAGCTCTACGAGAAAAACAAGAGCTATTATATGGAAGAGGTATCAAAGGGTGTAAACCGTTACTTCACTACAGGCTTCTTCTTTGACAAGCCTAGCCATAAGGACCAGATTTATGATCGAAATACCTATGATAAGGCCTATACCTATCTTGGAACCATAAAGGGTGAACGAGATGGTATGTATAATTTGGATCAGAAGAATAAATTCACTGTTGGAGAAGAAATAGAAATTATCAGACCAAAGAGTGATTCACAGAGGGCTGTAGTAAAGAGGATAACTGATGAAGAGGGTAATAATATGGAGAGCTGTCCTCATCCCTTGCAAAGCATATATAT
>CAZMYP010000048.1:11104-17493 GCA_964570535.1 uncultured Herbinix sp. | reverse complement strand
CATCAAAGCTTAGTGCTACCTTGTTTTCATCAGTTGCCACACTATAGATTGGTAGATCTCTTTTCCTCCCAATATTAGATACCGTAATGGCATCGGGCAAAAGCTTAATCCCTAGTCCGGCTACTACAAGCATTGTTAGTACTATAATACCTATCTTTACAAACAAGGTAATATTCGAAATGGATTTATTTTCGTTGTTTTCCATTACTTCACCAAATTCATGTTTGTTGTTACTATAATATATTGAGGCTTACTGGTAAATATGCGATTGGGACAAGCCAAAATATCCATTTATATTTCATGTTTCTTCATAACCTCAATTATGCTAAATAATAAGGTTGAACCGCTTCTAACATAATCATCACCTTCAAGTGTAAAGAAATTTTAGGGCAATCAGCAATATAATTCCTACAGGGGTACTTGTAGCTACTCCAAATTTAGCCCCTGTATATGCTCCACCTTCAAACGAAATTACTGCCTTACAAGCTTCATTCCATGCATCAGCAAAGAAACCCCCACCATCAACCAAGTCCATTTCCTGTTGTGATAACAAACAAAATCCATTGTTTAATAACATTTTCATTGCCTTAATCTCCACATAGCATCCACATCATAATATATGGAATAGGTGCAGAAGGATTCTCATTATCTCTATTATCAGAAATACAAATTACTCCATAAATCATACCGTTTTTTTAATTAATTACAAGATAGCTTATGAAAAATATTAACATACTCTTGAAGAAGTCTTTTATGTCATTAGCAAAGGATCAAATACGACAGATATACTTAGTATAAATCTCAACTATCGGTGCCAAAAACTAATTTCGTTGCAATAATTATTACATTTATGTTAAAATAAATTAATAGTTTTTATCACTCTTACTTAGCTTGTGACCACAAAGGAGAAATATGAAAAGAAAAAAAATATTAATAACAAGTATACTGACAGGTCTGGCCTTCCTCTCAGTTATTATTGTTGTTTTATTTAAGAATGATCATTTTTTCAAAGGTTCATATAAGGATAATGAGGCAATAACATATAGCAATGAAGCTGACCCTGATATTAACAGTTCTGATAATACAAAAAATATTATAAATAAAGAGCCAGATGGCTCTAGCAAAAACGAAAATGTAATTATACAAAACGAAATCCATGATGAAGTAAATGATATAGTAAATGATAAAGTAAATGATAAAGTCAATAACGAAGTCAATTCCAGTGTTATAACAAACACATCTGATAATACTGAACCTAGTATTATTCCTGAAGATATTTTTGATACTATTATCATTAGTGCCGCAGGTGATGTTACCTTGGGCAGGGACGAAATATTTGGTTGGGAGAGAACCTTTGATCATGAGCTTGAAGTACAGGGTGGGGATTTTGGTTATTTCTTCAGAAATGTAAAGGATATATTTGAAGCTGATGATATAACAATAGTCAATCTGGAAACCACCTTGACAACTGCCACTAAGAAAGCACAAAAAAAATATAGATTCAAGGCCGATCCTTCATATGTGAATATACTCAAGGAAGGTAATATTGAAGCTGTCAGTATTGCAAATAACCATACTCTCGATTTTCTTGACAAGGGCTATGAGGATACAAGGAATACCCTAGATGAGGCTCAAGTAGGGTATTTTGGCTATGAGCATAAATACATCACAGATGTAAGAGGCATTAAGATAGGTATACTTGGCTTTTATAGTATGAATTTTACCGATAAATTAAAGGATGAAATACAGCAGTCCATAGATGAATTAAGAAATGATGGTGCAGATTTAGTTGTTACTATGTTTCATTGGGGAGATGAAGGACATCATAAACGTAATTTGGCACAGAAGAAAATGGCATACTTTTCAATTGATAGTGGTGCAGATCTAGTGCTTGGATCACACCCCCATGTTTTACAGGGAATTGAAGAGTATAATGGAAAACAAATTGTTTATAGCCTTGGCAACTTCTGCTTTGGTGGTAATAAGAATCCTTCTGACAAGGACAGTATGGTATATGTGCATAAATTTAACTTTAAGAATAATGAGCTTATTTCTCAGGAGTATGAGGTAATACCTTGCTCCATATCCTCATTACAAAAAAGAAACAATTATCAGCCCACACCTCTAGAAGGAAAAGATGCAGAAAGAGTACTAAAAAAAATCAATAACTATAGTGATTTTTAAGGATTTCTTTTTTGGATCTTTTTTTGAAAAAGTCCTTTTCTATACCCTTTTGAGTCGTCAATTGATATAATACTATAACCTTTATGTATATAAAAATCCTTCAGCCGAATGTTATCAACCGCTGAATACAATTCAACAGACTCTATTTTCAAGGGATCTAGGGACTTTTCAGCAAATGCAAGAATCTCACTGCCAATACCTAGGGCTTGATATTCCGGTAATATGGCAAATCGTGATATTGTGGCCTTCCTTTCTTTTATTTCTATTCTTATGGAGCCTACAGGTTTATCTTCCCAATAAGCCAGGTAGACATATTTATGAGCTATATCATCTAATACATTTTGCTCACTTTCTTCCAACGCCTCAATGGTATTAATCCCAATAGCCTTGCAATACTGTACAAATGATCGACTAACTATATTTATTATACTTTTTACATCAGATTCACCTGCAAGTTTTATCTGAAACTTTTCTTTATTAATCATAAGTGCTATCCATCTTTCATATTATATTTTTAACAAGGGCAAGACAAGAACATTTAGCTTTTCAATACTTGCCCTTAACAGTCCTATTTTAGTTTTATACCTCTTCTTTTCTTTTTCTTTCGTTTAGAATAATTCTATCCAATACTGCTTTATATACTAAGATAAGTTGAGCATCGATATAACAGAATTTGTTCGATATAAACTCATAGATTTTATATACAAAGCACAAATTAATTAACATAATTGATAGAAATGTAAGCTCTGTGCTCATTCCCTGCAATATCAAATAAACCGATGCCAGAAGATAGAACAAAAATGCAAAAAAGAAATTCTTACTTATACGAAATGCCAGAAGCATGGTATCGTTAAGCCTCTTGTGCATCCTTGATAAGGATTTAATATCACGACTTTTTAGCTTTTCATACATATCATTAAATATAGCTTGGCTTTCAGTCATCCTACTGTCTATATTCTTTTTAATACATGAAGAATAACGGTGATAGTTCACCTCACCTAATTCCTTTCTAATTAATTTTTTAAACACATTGGCCATATAATCACTCCTTACATTTGAAAGGATTCTTTATGTCGTACTACTTAATAAATCAATTTCTTGTTACTACTATTATTCACATAGGACGCAAAATAAAACTCTGCAATTGATGTTACTTCTTCCTAATAAATGAATTATATTTTTATCGACAACAATATAATACAAGTTTTTCAATATATTATATGATAATAATATTAAAAAAGCTACTTCTTATTATAGTATATATATCGGCATTCTAAGAATAAGTCTGTATTATCATACGTATAGAATGATAATACAGACGAGCCAATTATATGTCCTACATTAAAAACTATATTCACTTTTCTTAGTGCAGTACTTTTTTTAATAATTTATATTTTAAATTTGTATAAGGCATATATCTAAGAGGAATATCCACCTTTGTACTTTGCCTAAATACACTTCGATAATGAGTAAATGTCTCAAAGCTCTTCTTACCATGATAGCTGCCCATACCAGATGCTCCAACTCCACCAAAAGGAAGTCTGGGATTCGCCACATGGAGTATAGTATCATTTATACATCCTCCACCAAAGGAACATGTATGAAGAACTTTATTTATTGCATTTTTATTTTCCGAAAACATATATAGGGCCAAGGGCTTTGGCAAGGACTTAATAATCTCAATATATTCCTCAGACTTATTGAATGTAATCACTGGCAGGATTGGTCCAAAGATCTCCTCCCTCATTATTGGAGATTCCAAATCAACTTGGTCAATTAGTGTTGGCTCAATAAATCTCCTGTCATCATCATAAGATCCACCTAGTATAAGGGGGCCATCTGTCAATAACCCCTTCAAACGGTTATAATGTTTATCAGATATTATAGTGACCATCTGGGATAAATCATTTCGGGGAAAGAACTTCCGTAAAGCAGCCTTATATTCAATAATAAATTGATCCCTTACCTTGTTATGAATAAGAAGGTAGTCAGGTGCAACACAGGTTTGACCAGCATTTGTTACCTTACCAAAAGCTATTCGTCTAGCAGCTAATTGTATATTTGCTGTTTGATCTACAATAACCGGGCTCTTTCCTCCAAGCTCTAAGGTAATAGGAGTTAAATTCTTAGCTGCTGCCTCCATAACAATCCTTCCAACCCCAGGGCTTCCTGTGAAAAAGATATAATCAAATTTTTGCTTCAAAAGTAAGGTATTTTCCTTACGTCCACCTAGGATAACAGAAATATAATTTGAAGGAAATGTCTCTGTAATTATCTTCTCAATAACCTTTTCTGTTGCAGAAGCATAAGAAGATGGTTTTAGTACGGCCGTATTACCTCCTGATATAGCACCAATTAAAGGTTCAAAGCAAAGGTTAATAGGATAATTCCAGGGTGCCATAATAAGTGTAACGCCATAGGGCTCAGGCATACGATAACAGCTACCAGGCAGCTGACCAGCTGAAGGCATAATCATTTTCTTTTTCATCCACCTATGAAGATGCTTTTGGTGAAATCGTATCTCATCCAGAACAATTCCTATTTCACATAGATAGGTCTCTGCTTTTGATTTATTCAAATCTGATACTAATGCACCGTAAAGCGCTACTTCATTCCTAAGGATCGCTTTTCTTAACCTACTCAAAGCATTTATTCTAAATTTATAGCTTCGAGTTCTTCCAGTCTGATAAAACTTATTTTGTGCTTCCACTACTTTTTTTATCATAAATTTCAATCCTTTCACAAAAAATATACCATATCCTTCTATAAGTCTCCTATTATATATTTTATCATAGAAGACCTATTGATACCACATGGCAAATTATTAACAGTTTGTTCATAATCTATCCACACAATCAACATAATTGATGCCTATAATATATTTATAGAAAGTATAAAAATCAAAAGTTATTTACTAAACGCTAACAAGAATTTTTTTCATAAAATAAGCCCGGCAGCTACCCTCCCCCCATCTACCGGGCTTCTCCTCTTATTAATCATAATAAATGGTCCTAATGATTTTCCATTAGGACCATTTATTTTTTATCTATTTACAAAGGAACTTATAAATAGTAACCGTCTCATATTCCTTACCTGCCACTAATACACTAGATGAAAATTCTTTTGTATTGCAGGCATTAGGGAAATGCTGTGTTTCAAAACACACTCCTGCATATTTTCCATAGTTTGCTCCATCCTTGTTACTCTCTTCAGGTGAAAGCATATTACTGGTGTATAACTGTAATCCAGGTTGATCAGTAAACACCTCCATAGCCCTACCGGAAGCTTCATCTACTAAATCTGCAACCTTCTCTACCTCATCACCACTAATATTAAGAACATAGTTATGATCATAGCCACCTGCCTGGCGAAGAGGCTCATAATCATCGTGTATATTATCTCCTATACGCTTCAGTGTCCTAAAATCCATTGGAGTTCCCTTAACATCTCTTATCTCTCCTGTAGGAATTAAATCATCAGTTGTAGGAGTGAAATGATCTGCATTTATCCATACCTTGTGATCCATTATATCGCCGCTATTATGGCCTGAAAGGTTAAAATATGAATGATTTGTAAGATTAACTACAGTATCCTTATCAGATACAGCATGATATTCAATTACTAATTCATTACCTTCTGTTAACCCATAGGTAACTGTTATATCCAGGTTGCCAGGGAATCCCTGTTCCATATCTGGACTAAGTCTTGAGAACTCTAGACTTATCATATCCTCTTCCTCATATATCTCTGTCTCATACATAGTTTTGTTATATGCAGGATTACCACCATGAAGATTATTCACTCCATCGTTCTTCTCAAGCTCATATATCTTCCCATTAAGTTCAAATCTAGCACCACCAATACGATTAGCATTTCTTCCTATAAATGAGCCAAATCCAGTCCTATTATCTTCATAACCATTAAGATCCTTGTAACCTAGAGCTACATCTGCATAATTCCCATTCTTATCAGGAACTATTATACTTACAATGCATGCTCCATAATCTGTAAATGACACCTTCATGCCCGCATTATTACTTACTGTGTATAAAGTAGCCTCTTCTCCGCCTTTTGTTTTACCAAATGGTTTCTGCGTGATTTTCATTCCCTGTCTCCTTTAATATTAATATAATCTATCATCTCATACGCTAGATTATATCATACCCCCATGAATTATCCAACTTTTCTTTTGTCTAACATATACA
>CAZMYP010000048.1:4109-11004 GCA_964570535.1 uncultured Herbinix sp. | reverse complement strand
GTCTAACATATACACATAAGCTCTTAAGAAGATTAACTTTTGTCATTGACAAGCTTAAAGGCTTGTAATATACTTGTCTAACAATATATAGTAATTAATTATTTGAATAGCTATATATTGTACATATAAATCCCAATGGGACATCCATATGGCTATTGCCCTTGGATGAAATAAGTAATTGGCTTTAAGTTTCCTAGTACCATATATTATGGCTATCAGGAATAATAGGGAAACAGGTGTAATACCTGTACGGTCTCGCCGCTGTGAATGGGGAGCCTGCTCTTAGTAAGATTTATCTTACATATACCACTGGATATTATATAAGGATATCTCTACTATACATCCGAATTATATAATAAATATCTGGGAAGGTTAGAGTAAAGGCTTTGATCCATAAGTCAGAATACCTGCTTAAAACCAGTACCCACAGTTCCACGAGTCATGGACAAAGGTACAATAAAGAGGCTTTCTTTATTGACCTTTCCTGTTAGTGGGAAAGGCTTTTTTATTAATAAGAAGATTAATCTTCTTGTAGAAGAAAGGAGTTTTATGAAAAACACAAAATATTTTCTAAAAGTATTTCTATCAACAGCAGCCTTATTTGCTGTAACAGTTTTATTACTCTTCATATTTTTTAACAGGGACAATCCATCCTCAACTGGAAGTAAGGAGATATTAGTCCAAGTTATTATTCCTGATCAAGATATTAAGGAATTCACCATTTCTACTGATGCTTTAACCCTAAGGGAAGCCTTAGATGAAAAAAAATTAATAGGAGGTCAGGAAAGTTCCTATGGTTTCTTTATAACTGAGGTTGACGGCCGAAAAGCCAATGACTCTAAGAGTGAGTGGTGGAGCATTACTAAGGATACTGAATATATAGCTTATGGTATTGACCACATAAACATTATGGATAAGGATAAATATGAGTTAACTCTTATGGAAGGCTATGAATAGGATGAAGGCAGCTATAGGAACAAGGAACCTGGTTATTATTGGGACTATGTCTGCTTTACTTATTACAGTACAAGTAGCCCTGGCTTTTCTTCCTAACATCGAGCTTGTCTCCTTATTGATTATACTTAGCACTATTGTATTTGGCTGGAAAACCTTATATATTATTTACACTTTTGCTATTGTAGAGGGATTTTTATATGGCTTTGGAACCTGGTGGATTATGTATCTATATGTATGGACTATTTTAATGCTAATAACCATGGCCTTTAAAAATCAGCGTTCACCATTTTTCTGGGCCATTTTATCAGGAGCCTTTGGGTTAAGCTTTGGTACACTATGTTCAATTCCATACTTTTTTATTGGTGGTTTTCCTGCGATGATTTCTACAATTATCAGTGGAATTCTCTTTGATGCAGTTCATTGTATCGGCAACTATGCCATTGCATTGACTCTTTTTAAACCCCTCTATTACCTACTAAATTTGATAAATACAAAGATATTTATATCAGAATAAAGGGCATTAATAGACATAATAAAAAAATCATAAAAAAATATCCTTAAGCATAACTTAAGGATATTTTTCAATCAAATTCGTTATAACAATATATCCAATTCTTAAAAACTTATATATAGTTCAGAAAAAGGTACATTGTAAACCCAATCTTGATTATACTCTTGTTACGTTAGTTGCCTGAGGACCCTTAGCTCCCTGTACTACTTCGAATGCCACTTCTTGGCCTTCTTCTAAAGACTTGAAACCGTCCATGTTCAGACCTGAGTAATGTACGAATACATCGTTACCCTGCTCATCAGAGATAAAACCAAAACCTTTTTGATTGTTAAACCACTTTACTGTACCTTTGTTCATGTATAAATTCCTCCAAAAAATAATAATATAATTGTCGCCACTTTGCAACACAATAATCATATCACTCTTTTTTGATGGTGTCAAATACTATTTTTCTTCTATTTTGTTAATTTCATAGGCTTCTTTTGAAGCACAAACTACATAGCCACACTTAATCAATATCTCCAATGCACCCTTTAAATCAGATGTTTTCATGATTACAGAAGTATCGCTTCCAGTAGTTGCAAGGGTATACATATATTCAACACTTAATCCTTTTTCAAATAGCACCCTAAGTACCTCATGCAAGGTTCCAGGCTTTTGTGGTATCTTTACTGCAATAACATCTGTTAGCTTTGCAGAAAAGCCTTCTTCCTTTAATACTTTTCTTGCCTCCTCAGGGTCTGATACAATCATCCTTAGCATTCCGTATTCTGCGGCATCTGCAAGGCTAAAAGACGCAATGTTAATATTATGCTCCATTAATACCTGTGTAACACCTTCCAGTCTGCCTTCTCTATTTTCAATGAACACCGATAGCTGCTTAATTAGCATAGTACCCCTCCTTCTATTGTAACTATTCTTTGTTACCCTGGCTGATTTTCGGTACTCTATACCAGCTTTCTCCTATCTATAACTCTCTTAGCTTTGCCCTCACTTCTAGCTATAGTCTTTGGCTCTACCAAAGTTACCTTAACAGCCAAGCCAAGAGCTGCCTGAAGCACATGTGAGATTTTCTTAGTTAAGCCTTCTAACTTTCTAAGCTCATCAGAAAAGAAATGTTCTTCAACCTCTACTTGAATTTCTAATATATCAAGGTTGTTAATCCTATCTACAATTAATACATAATGAGGACTAGTCTCACCCATTTCAAGTAAAGCTGCCTCTACCTGAGATGGAAATACATTGACTCCTCGAATTATTAGCATGTCATCGGATCTCCCTTTAAATCTGGAGATTCTTGCAAGAGTTCTACCACATTCACAAGGCTCATAGGTAATACTAGTAAGATCCTTTGTTCTGTAGCGAAACAGGGGCAAGGCTTCTTTAGTAAGAGTGGTAAATACTAATTCACCAACCTCTCCTTCCTTACAAGGTGCCAGGGTTTCAGGATTTATTATTTCAGGTACAAAATGATCTTCATATATATGTAATCCATTATGAGCATCGCAGTCAGCCGCAACTCCCGGACCAAGTATTTCGCTAAGTCCATAGATATCATATGCCTTTATATTAAGCTTAGCCTCTATTTCCTTGCGCATATTTTCTGTCCATGGCTCTGCTCCACATATTGCTACCTTTAATTTAATTTTATCAAGCTTTCCTGCCTCTTCCAAAGTTTCCGCTATATGTAGGAGATATGAGGGAGTGCAGGCTATAGCAGTTGCCTCAAAATCCTCCATCATAGTTATTAATCTTTGTGTATTTCCTGTGGACATAGGAATTACAGTTGCTCCAAGATTTTCAGCACCATAATGTAAGCCAAGTCCTCCGGTAAACAGTCCATATCCGTAGGCCACCTGTAATCTATCACGGGTTCCGATTCCTGTCATGGCCAAAACTCTGGTTACGCACTCCTGCCATATTTCAATATCTTTTCTGGTGTAACCAACCACAGTTGCCTTGCCAGTGGTTCCAGAAGAAGCATGAATTCTTACAACCTCAGACTGAGGCACAGCAAATAAGGAAAAAGGATAGTTCTCTCTAAGATCATCCTTTGTCGTAAAGGGAAGCTTATTTAAGTCATCCATTCCATTTATATCGCCAGGCTCCAAACCAAGCTGCTGCATTTTTTTACGATAAAATTCCACGTTGTGGTAGACACGGCTTACTGTTTTTTTTAGCCTGGCACTCTGCATATTGAGTATCTCATCTCTACTCATACATTCCTTCGTTTCATTCCAGATCATAATACAACATCCTCCTGTTCGGCAACCGAGTACCCCTTATTCCTTAGGACTAATTTAGTCTCTTCAAGACTATCTGTATTTAATATAATCAACGGTATCTTGCCGTTTCGAAATACTATTGAATAGATATAGTTCACTCCATATCCTGCATCCGCTACAACCTGGAGTAAGTCATGAAGAACTCCGGGCTTATCATCTAGCTCCACAGCAATTGCCTCTGACATAGTGACTGCATAACCACCCTCTAGTAAAAGTTCTTTTGCCTTCTCCGGTTGATCCACTACAATTCTAAGTATTGCATACTCTGGTGTATCAAAGGAGGCTATCGCCCTCAAATTAATATTGTTGCTCTTTAATATAGCCGTTACTCCTGCAACGCTTCCTACTTCATTTTGAATAATTATTGATAGCTGTCGAATCATCTAAATACCCCTCCCTTATAAGAAATTTGTAGTGTATTAATATATGTGGTTAGAGTGCAAAAAGCCCTGATTTCAACTAATTCTTGAGGCTATAACCTATTTCAAATGCTTTTTTATTTATTTCTACTGTCTTTGCAGGTACTGTTTTTTCAATAACTGCTAACCACTCATCCTTTGAAAAATTCATATGCTGGGCTGCAATGCCAAGTACAATAATGTTGAACACTCTGCTATTTCCCAGCTTTTTTGCCTCCTCTATAGCATCTACTTTATATACTCTGTGAGTCTTGGCAAGCTCCTCCGGAATATTTAGCGGATACTTAGCAGCTCCTATAACAACAGGCATTGGATCAATTTCCTGTTCATTTACTACTATAGCACCATCCTGTTTTAAATAATGTGCATATCTTAAAGCCTCTAGTTTTTCAAAAGCAATCAGTACATCCGCCTGGCCTTCCTCTACTATTGGTTCATTTACCTTAGTTCCATATCTAACAAAGGTTACAACACTTCCTCCCCGTTGGGCCATCCCATGTACCTCAGATAGCTTAACATCGTAACCTGCTTGAATGGTGAGGCCACCAAGGATTCTACTGGTAAGCAAGGTTCCCTGTCCACCTACGCCTACAATCATTATATTTTTTGTCTCCATGGTTATCCTCCTATTTTATTTTTTTGCTGCTAATCGCATCAAATTTACATGTAGCTTTACAAAGTCCACATCCATTACACATGGTATCATCAATTACTATATCACCATTTTCTCTCTTAGTTATAGAAGGACATCCTGGCTTCATGCACATGCCGCACTTTCTACATTTATCCTGGTCTATAGCATATTTTTCGGTAATACGAGATTTATCTAACAATACACAAGGTGACTGAGCTATAATTACAACAACCTCATCTAGCAAAACTGATTCCTTAACAACCTTTTCAAGCTTTTTTAAATCAAAAGCGTTTACTACATGGACATGACGTACACCAACTGCTTTGCATAGTTCTTCTAAGTCCACTGAATTGGTCGGTTCACCACTTAGTGTCCTTCCAGTTGCGGCATGGTCTTGATGACCTGTCATTCCTGTTGTTGAGTTATCAAGAATCAATACTGTTCCTGTGCTTTTATTATATACCATATTAATAAGAGAATTAATTCCTGTATGAAGGAAGGTAGAATCTCCAATTACAGCAACCCAGTTCTTAATATAGTCCTTACCCTTTGCCTTCTCCATGCCATGTAGAGAGGAAATACTTGCTCCCATGCATATGGTAGTATCAATAACACTTAAAGGTGCTACGGCTCCAAGGGTATAGCATCCTATATCTCCTGCTCCATGTATCTTTAGCTTCTTTAATACAGAATATACACTTCTATGTGGACATCCCGGACAAAGAATTGGAGGACGATTAGGTATTTCTGCTGCTGCTAGCAATGATAATTTATCACCATTAATGGCTCTTCTTAAGATATTGGCTGAGTATTCTCCCTGAACTGTTAGAATCTCCTTACCAATAACCTTGATACCCCATGAGCTTACCTGCTCCTCAATAATGGGATCCAGCTCTTCTACAACATAAAGGGTCTCCACCTTGGAAGCAAATTCTTCTATAAGTCTTCTAGGCAGAGGATTAACCAAACCAAGCTTTAATACTGAAGCCTCTGGAATAGCCTCTTTCACATACTGATATGGTATTCCGGATGTTATAACACCAATTTTATTGCTATTTATTTCAACACTATTAATAGGGAAGTCACTGCCGTCCTTAGCAAGTGCCAGCTCTCTGCTTTCCACAACAAGGTGGCGACCCTTGGCATTACCCGGCATCATTACATTTTTAGCAAAATCCCTAACATAAGGCTTATCTTCTATATCAAGTCTATCCTTAAGCTCTACCAGCCCCTGAGAATGGGAAAGCCTTGTGGTGCTTCTAACTATAACTGGTGTATCGTACTTCTCACTTAGTTCAAATGCAAACTTAACATAATCCCTTGCTTCTGCACTGTCTGAAGGCTCTAAAACAGGAATTTTTGCTGCCCTTGCCATTGCCCTAGTATCCTGCTCATTTTGTGAGCTATATAAGCCTGGGTCATCAGCAACTACTATAACCAGACCTCCATTTACTCCGATATAGGAAGCGGTAAACAGTGGATCAGCTGCAACATTTAAGCCGACATGCTTCATTGATGCTAGAGCTCTTACCCCACTTATTGATGCACCTATAGCAACCTCCATAGCAACCTTCTCATTTGGTGACCACTCTGCATATATTTCTTTATATTTAATTATATTTTCACTGATTTCTGTACTGGGTGTGCCTGGATATGCAGCAGACACCTTACAGCCTGCTTCATAGGCTCCTCGGGCAAATGCTTCATTTCCCAGCATTAATATCTTTTCTGACACTTGTGTTTCCCCTTTCGTATGTATCAAGCTTGCAACGCATTGCTTAGATTTTATTTTTATTGGTTATTCTTAAATCTGTAACCCGTCTTGCCTTACCCTCAAACCTCTTTAAACTTCTTGGTGCTACTAATTTTATCATAGCATCAAGTCCAAGTACAGACCTTAGATTCATTTTAATTCGTTTTTCTAGTTCAGCTAGCTTTGCATAGGAGTCCAGTAAGGTCTCATCAGCCAGCTCTACCCTTATCTCCATAATATCCATATGATCCTTACGATCAACAATAATTTCATAATGGGCACCAATCTGAGGTACTTTTAGTAGAACCTCTTCAATCTGGCTGGGAAATACATTTA
>CAZMYP010000048.1:0-4099 GCA_964570535.1 uncultured Herbinix sp. | reverse complement strand
AGCACCAATTTCAAGTAAAACACTTTCAATTTGTGATGGGAAAACATTAACTCCACGAATAATTAACATATCATCTGACCTACCCGATAAATTCTCCATCCGTACCGTTGTCCTGCCACATTTGCAGGGCTCATAAAATAGTCTAGTGATATCACCAGTACGGTAGCGTATTAATGGAAGTGCTTCCTTGGTAATACATGATATAACTAGCTCTCCCTTTTCTCCAGGTGGTAATACCTCTCCTGTCTCAGGATTAATTATCTCAGCTATAAAATGATCCTCATTAATATGCATTCCGCATAATTCCAGACATTCACCTGATACACCAGGGCCAATAAGCTCACTCATGCCATAATTCTGGGTGGTCTTCATATCGCTTCCCCAAAGTCTGTGCATCTCATCTCTCATGGGCTCAGACATACCCTCTCCACCAAAAAGTCCAATTTTAACATTTAGATCTTTGGAAGGATCGATACCCATCTCTTTAGCTATCTCTCCCATATGTAATGCATATGAAGGGGTTGCAACCAATAAGGTTGATTCAAAATCCTGCATATACATAATCTGCTTCTGGGTATTTCCTGCAGAGGCTGGAACCACACTGGCTCCTATATTCTCCAGTCCATAATGAAGTCCTAGGGCTCCAGTAAACATTCCGTAACCAAAACATATTTGAGCCACATCCTCTTCACAGGCACCTCCCATACAGGCAATCCTTGATACACATTCAGTCCACACCTCCATGTCCTTTTTGGTGTAACCCACCACGGTTGGTTTACCTGTGGTTCCAGAGGATGCATGAATTCGAACAAGATCCTTTTTCGGTACTAGGAACAATCCAAAGGGATAATTGTCTCGTAGGTCTTGCTTAACAGTAAAGGGTAGCTTACTAATATCATCTAGCTCCTTGATATCATCACAGGAAAGCTTTTCTTGATCCATTTTATAACGATATGCAGGAACCTTATCATATATTTTTTTTAGGGTATCCTTTAGTCTTTTAAATTGAATTTCTTTGATTTCCTGCCTTGAAAGGATTTCTTCCTTTGCCCAAATCATAACATAATCCCCCTATATTATTCTTTCGATTTATTTATAGTTATTTATAAAGAGCTTTTACTTTCTTCATAACATTCAAATACTTGATCTATCTTTTCCTTATTCATTTTTGGAGTAACCAAGCTAACTAATGGTACAATTATTAATCCTGCAACCATAGCCAGTGCCCCTGCATTAATTGGAGAATCAATATAACCAAAAACCATATTTGATGTTGTAATTCCCACTCCAGAGATGAAACTTGCCCATACGGCTGCCTTGGTAACCTTCTTCCAATATAGTCCATATAAAAACGGTGCTAAAAATGCCCCTGCTAAAGCACCCCAGGATATTCCCATTAACTGTGCAATAAATACCGATGGGTTAATAGCCAATACAACAGATATAACAATAAAGAATACTATTAAGATTCTCATAACTCTCAATTGCTTCTTCTCACTCATATTCTTATATAAAGTGCCCTTTAGAAAGTCCAAAGTAAGTGTAGAACTAGAGGTCAGTACCAGACTTGATAGTGTTGACATTGATGCTGATAATACCAATACAACAACTATACCTATCAATATATCTGATAAGGAGGATAGCATATGTGGTACAATGGCATCATACATTATACCACCCTGGTTATTATAAAGTATGGCTTTATCAAATAATCTTCCAAATCCCCCAAGGAAATAACTACCACCTGCTATTACTAATGCAAATATTGTGGAAATAATAGCTCCAGTCTTAATAGCTTTTTCATTTTTTATTGCATAAAATTTATGTACCATCTGAGGAAGTCCCCAGGTTCCTAAGGATGTTAATAGTACCACCCCTAATAGATTAATTGGATCTGGTCCAAAAAAGGATGTGAATGCTCCCTGCTTCCCCATGGTTACCGGAATATCACTTTCTAGCTCTGCAAGCTTACCTATTGCGGTTACAAATCCTCCCTGCTTACTTATTACTGTACCAATTACAGCTACTATACCAAAGAGCATAATTATGCCCTGAATAAAATCATTAATGGCAGTGGCCATATAGCCTCCCATAATAACATATACCCCTGTTAATAAAGCCATGACTAATACACAAACCCAATAAGGGATGTTAAAGGCCATTTCAAACAGTCTTGATAAGCCATTGTAAACTGAAGCTGTATAGGGTACAAGAAATATAAATGATATAGCAGAAGCAGTAACCTTAAGTGCTTTACAATCAAATCTGCTTCCAAAAAAATCAGGCATAGTCGCTGAATCAAAATAGTTGGACATAATCCTAGTTCGTCTTCCAAGGACTAACCAGGGTAATAGACTACCAAGTAAAGCGTTTCCTATTCCTATCCAAGTTGCTGCTACTCCGTATTTCCAGCCAAACTGACCTGCATATCCTACAAATACCACAGCAGAAAAATAAGAGGTTCCATATGCAAAGGCCGTCAACCATGGTCCAACCGATCTGCCTCCCAATACAAAATCTCCTACATTTTTAGTATGCTTCCTAGAAAAAAAACCTACAGTAAGCATTACTGCAAAAAAACAAAATAAAAATACTAATTTAATAACCACCTTATTACCCTCATTTCATCCTTTATAATCTCTCGGTTTAACGCTTTAAAGCGTCCGCGCTTTAAAGCAATAATATCACTAATCATTTTTTATGTCAATACTTTAACAAAAAACAGGGGTATTATCAAAAATTAAAAGCAACAATATTATGTTTAAAAGTAAGGCCAATGGAACAAGTATAATAAATTTTATATGCCTTGTCTTATGTCTAAATATTTGCATCCCTAGAAAGGAGCCTAGTGCTCCCCCAAAGAAGGCAATCAAAATGAGGGTGCGCTCAGGAATGCGCCACCCTCTCTTTATAGCTTTTTTCTTATCAAATCCCATTGTAACAAAACCAATGATACTCATAATCAGCATATAGGCTACAACAATGGCTAATAATATATCCTTCATAAATTCTTACCCCTCAGCTAGGGCTACTCCTTCTCCTTGGCACTAATATCGATGCCAAGTTCCTTAAGCTGCTTATCATCCACAATATTTGGTGCCTCTGTCATTAGACAGGATGCATCCTTTACCTTAGGGAAGGCTATAACATCACGAATGCTGTCCTCCTTAGCCATAAGCATTATTAGTCGGTCAAGACCATATGCCAAGCCTGCATGAGGCGGTACTCCGTATTTAAATGCATTTATTAGAAAACCAAATCGTTCATATGCAGCTTCTTTAGAAAACCCAAGTACTTCAAACATCTTCTCCTGAACTTCACTCTGATATATTCTTACAGAGCCTCCGCCTATTTCAGTTCCATTTAATACAATATCATATGCCTTTGCCCTTACCTTGCTAGGATTTGAATTAAGCATATGGATGTCCTCGTCCATTGGCATGGTAAATGGATGATGCTTTGCAACATATCTCTTATCTTCCTCTGAGTACTCAAGAAGAGGAAACTCAGTAACCCATACAAATTTGTATTCCTCTTTACTTAATAGCTCAAGATTTCTTGCCAGCTCAAGTCTCAGATTACCAAGTACATTAAATACTATCTCATCCTCATCAGCAGCAAATAATAATAAGTCTCCTGGCTTACCATCCATTGCCTTTACCAAAGAAGCCAGCTCTTCTTCTGTCATAAACTTTGCAAAGGAGGATTTATAGCTACCATCCTGATTAACTGCAAGATATGCCAAACCCTTAGCTCCGAATTCCTTAGCATAATTCACTAGGGCATCGATTTTCTTTCTTGGCATGTCTCCTTGACCTTCTGCATTAATTCCACGAACTGATCCTCCGTTCTCCAGGGCAGATGTAAACACTCCAAATCCACACTCTTTAACTATCTCTGATATATTTTTAAGTTCCATACCGAAGCGGATATCTGGCTTATCAGAACCATACCTATCCATAGCCTCTGCATAGGTCATTCTTTGTATAGGGAGCTGTATATCTATATTGATACTTTCCTTAAACATTTTTTGTAGTAGCTTTTCATTTACCTTAATAACATCATCTACATCTACAAAGGACAATTCCATGTCTATCTG
>CAZMYP010000047.1:0-17944 GCA_964570535.1 uncultured Herbinix sp. | reverse complement strand
CTGTGAAATATACAGATTAGACACCTTCAACCCGTGCTCTTTCAGCACATATTCCTGAATTTCCTTATAAGTCGCCTTACTCTCAGCCGAAGTCAAATCCAGCTCATCTAATTCAATTTCAACCTCAATCACATCATCCGGCTTTTGTTGGGACAAGAGAACTACCGTCTCGACATGTACACTATGCC
Organism: uncultured Herbinix sp.; assembly: GCA_964570535.1. GTDB lineage: Bacteria > Bacillota > Clostridia > Lachnospirales > Lachnospiraceae > Mobilitalea. Next base: position 17,756 of record CAZMYP010000047.1, on the reverse strand, counting down.
CAAACTGGTCTACAGGTCTGACCTTCTTAAGCTCATAGCCCTTAGAACACAGATACTTTAAGTCCCTAGCAAGAGTTGCCGGATCACAGGATACATATATCACCTTCTTTGGGGCAAGGGATATAATTGTGTCCAGTAGCTTTTCGTCACAGCCCTTTCTGGGAGGGTCCACCACAATAACATCAGCATTAATGCCTTCCTCCATATGCTTTCTTGGTAGTATCTCTTCTGCTGCTCCCACAAAAAACTCTACGTTTTGAATATTATTTATCTTAGCATTTATTTTTGCATCTTCGATTGCTTGAGGTATAATCTCAACACCATAAACCTGCTTAGCCTTTTCCCCTAAAAATAGTGAGATGGTACCAATTCCACAGTATAGATCCCAGACAACCTCATCCCCTTTAAGGTCAGCATAATCCAAAGCAATATTATATAGCTTTTCTGTCTGTAGGGGGTTTACTTGAAAGAATGATAGTGGCGATATACGATATTTTATTGTTCCAATAGTATCAGTTATATAGGTCTCTCCCCAGAGTTTTTTTATCTTTTCACCTAGTATTACATTGGTTTTTGATGTGTTTATATTTAGACAAATACTCTTCATTCCAGGGATTTTAAGCAAGCCCTCCACGAGCTCATTTTTATGGGTAATATCATGACCATTAATTACAAGGCATACCATTATTTCTCCGGTGGAACGTCCAACCCTTATAAGAATATGACGAAGGAGTCCTCTATGTTGTTCTTCATTATAGGTGTCAATATTATATTCTTCTATAAATGAACGTATAAATTTAACTACCTCTATATCAGACTCTGCTCCTATATAACAATGCTCAGTATCAATAATAGAATGTGTTCTTCCTGCATAGAAGCCTATTACCAATTTACCATCTGGGTTTCTACCAACAGGAAACTGACTCTTATTACGATAATAATAAGGGTCATCCATCCCGCAGATGGTCTCCATAGGAATATTGGTAAAGCCCCCTATCCTTGTGAGGCAGTTCCTTACTTTATCTTCTTTATATTCCAGCTGCCTTTTGTAATCCATATGCATAATCTGACAGCCCCCACATCTTCCTGCAAGGGGGCATCTTGGTTCAACACGAAAGGCTGATGGTTCAATAACATCCATCAACCTAGCATATCCATAGGATTTTCCGGTCTTCATTACCTTAACTAATACCTTATCACCTATGGTTGTATTATTAATAAAGAGGGTATATCCTTCGTGCTTTCCAATACCCTCACCATTGGTTCCGATATCCTCAATGGTTACAACTAACTGATCATTTTTCTTTATCATAAATGCACTGCCTTCTGTATTTTAATAATAATCTACTCTATACCCTTGGTACTTCTCATAATATTAGATTCAAACAGCCTCTGATAGCCCATCCATTCAACCTTCGTATCATAAGAGTTTAAAAGCTCAGTCATTGTCTGAAGCTTAGCATCTGTATTATCTGCAAAATGCAGTGCCATTGCCTCTATTGTTGCTGGCTTTTTGGGAGATCCATATTCAAGCTCTCCATGATGTGCCAGAATACAATGAAGTAACTCATTAGCTAGCTTCTCTGGAAAATTAACCATTTCTCTAATCTTGTCAGCTATCTTATTAGATCCAATAAAAATATGACCTAATAGCTGTCCCTCCTCGGTATAGTCATTCCTAGGAAAAGCAGATAGCTCCTCCATCTTTCCTATATCATGAAGCAGTGCTGCTGATATTAATATATCTCTATTAATAATCGGATAGTTTGTGGCAAAATAATCGCACATATTTACTACACTAAGGGTATGCTCTAGCAACCCTCCCATAAAGCTATGATGTACAGTTTTAGCCGCTGAATGATCCTTGAATCTTTTTATAAATACTTGATCGCTTACAAAAAAGCTTTCTATCAAAGCTCGAAGCTTTGGTTCTTTGATTGTTCCGATATAATGCTTTATCTTTCCATACATTTCTTCAACATTATGGATGGTCTTTGGAAAATAATCCTCTGGATAATACTCCCCTTCTCTACTTTTGTATATCTTACTGATGTTAAGCTGAAGTGCATCTTGAAAGCTTGTTACTCTGGCATCTATATGTACAAAATCCAATGCCTCATATTGCTCTATCTCACTGCTAAAGTCCCATATCTTTCCATCGATTGTACCTGTTTTATCCTGCAAAATCAAAGATACATAATCCTTACCACTCTTTCCAGTTAGAACAAGCTTTGATTTACATAGATAAATTTCATTTTTTATGAAGTCCCCTTCTTTTAAGTCACAGATATATCTCATAACTACCTTGCCTTTCTATTTTTCACATTCTTTTTCTCTTTCCTATTATACCCTACCACTAAGGATATATAAAGAGTTTTAAAAAAAAGACCATATCCAGGTAATTATATCAACTGCATACGGTCTTTAAGCTTCTATTATCTATATCTATCTATTAGTTCTTAGCTTCTAACACAACTATTAGCTCCATATCCTTATCTGTGTTTACTGATGTTCTTTTTATCTTAAATGTTACCGGAGAGCCAGGTTCATGCTCTGAGATAGAGCTATAAAAGCTGTTCATATTAGTTATCATACGATCTCCCACATCTAGAATAATATCGCCACTCTTTAGGCCAGCATTAAATGCCGGAGAATCCTTCTTAACCTCATATACATAGATTCCTCTTGGAACATTATATACTGTCATAGCTTCCTGAGATAAATTCTCTGCCGTTACACCACAATACATTCTAGATTTTTGCTTTACCATTTTATCTATATAATACTTGACCTTGCTAATGCCTAATACAGTGCTCAGGTCTTTGTTAAGTTCTTTCTTCAATGTACGGGTTATAACTCCTATAACTTCACCCCTGAAATTAACTACCACTCCATCACTATCTTTATTAAATTCCATATTAGTATTAAATAAATCTAACTCATGGTCTGTTATACTAACTACGCTACCCTTACTTGTAATTATGCCCATATCCATTGATGATGTATAGCCATTAGGATTTCCCATGGCAATAATCGGACTTCCAACAGAAAGCGCATATGATTCCCCAAGAGATGCTACAGTTATTTTCCCCAAAAGTTTGGCAGGAATATCGCTAATTTTTACAGAAATAATTGCAAGATTTATATCACTTTCATAATCATGCAATAGCCCATCAACAGAGGTTGTTTCATTAATTGCCACCTTAATAAGGCTTGCATCCTTAACCCTGTCAAAGTTAACCAAAATCATTATATTTGTACCATTGTTCTCAACAACAATACCAGATGTATCTATTCTTTTCTCTATAGGATTTTCAAACCAATCCTTACCCTCTATTATACTAGACACAGTTAATATAGACTTTCCTGTTTCATTATATAAGTTCTTAATATCATTATAAATAGTTAGATAATCATCTATATCTGCATCTATAATCTCTACCTTAACAGGATTTTGAATGACCAAGGAATTCTGATCATCAGGACTTACATCTTCTACTTCAGGATTATCCTTGGTATCAATATTATCCTCTTCATCCACCCTCTTATTGGGATCTACCTTGGGATTATCATCTTCATTATTAGGGTCAGCTTGGACATTTATTGGATTATTCTTCTCGGCTGGACTAGGAGAAGGCACAACAAAAGGATTCTGCTGGTCTTTATGTAGCAAATCATACAGCCTTGGTTCGGTTATACAGAAAGTGAGGGCAGCAACCACACCAAATACAACTGCCATAAATATAGTCATAAGAAAAGGCATAAGCCATTTTCTAAATTTCTTACGCTTTTTAGGCAATACCTGCTCTTTTATAAATTCAAATTCCTTATTATCCTTATTATCCTTATTTACTTCAGACATAAATTATTCTCCTTATTGAAGCAATCCTTATAATGCTGTAGGGAATTCAGGGGATTTAAAAGAAATTTCTCTTGTATTGAGTGGCATAAAATAATACATTAGTCCCATTTTATCATCTAGTTATGAACACATTATGAATAGTTTGTAAACAAAGCTTTCACTTAAATTATAATATTGCCAATACCCACCTAAGTCAATAGGGTTTTCTTAATAAAACTGCTTCTTCCTAATCACTTCCTGAACAATAAAGGTTTATATCAATAAAAGAACAAATTAGTGTTTTATTTTCCTACAAATTAAGTTAAAATAGAAATAGAATTTACTCTATTTAAGCTAGCCTTGTAACTTCCTTGCATATGTCTGTTATAATACTATTAACAACTTGAAAGGCTTGATATATTATGAATGAGAAAGCATTACGAACTCTTGAATATAATAAAATTATTGAAAGGCTATGTAACTTAGCAGGCTCAGCACGTGGCAAAGAGCTTTGTGCAAATCTACTACCTAAGAATACATTGGCTGATATTATACAACTTCAGAAGGAGACCTCCAATAGTTTGTCTCGCTTATATCGTAAGGGAAGCCTATCCTTTTCAGGTATCCATGATATTCGCCCATCGATTATGCGACTTAAATTAGGTTCCTCATTAAACGCCCTAGAGCTCCTTCGTATTAGCTCAGACCTTGATGCAACACTTCGCATAAAGGCATATGGGGGGTATACTGGTAAGGATGGAGATGATGAGACAGCCGATTCCTTAACAGATCTTTTTGCTGGCCTCGAACCCTTAACTCCACTTAATAATGAAATTAAACGCTGTATTATATCAGAGGAGGAGATAGCTGATGGTGCTTCCTCTACGCTTAAGGGTATCCGTAGGTCAATCCGAGTAGCTAATGATAAAATTCATTCTGAAATGGCCTCTATACTTAATTCATCTAAGAATGTGCTTCAAGAAAATATTGTAACTATGCGAAATGGAAGGTACTGCCTACCAGTTCGAGCAGAATATAAAAACCAGTTTCAGGGTATGATCCACGACCAATCCTCCTCAGGCTCTACTCTCTTTATTGAGCCCATGGCCATTGTCCGTTTAAATAACGATTTAAGGGAGCTGGCTATTAAGGAGCAGGAGGAAATCGAGATAATACTAGCCAACCTATCTGAGACAGCTGGTGAGTTTGTTGAGCAACTGGAATACAATATTGATACTATAACCAAACTTGATTTTATATTTGCCAGAGCTTCACTATCCAAACAGATGAAAGGCTCTGAACCAACTTTTAATAATAAAGGTATTATTAACTTAAGGAAAGCCAGACATCCCTTAATAGACCCCAAGCAGGTTGTTCCCATCGATATAAGAATTGGAACTGATTTTAGTATGCTTATTATTACAGGTCCCAATACTGGAGGTAAGACTGTAACCTTAAAAACTGTAGGCCTGCTTACTTTAATGGGCCAGGCTGGGCTTCATATACCAGCCTATGACAATTCAGAACTTGCTATGTTTAATGAGGTCTATGCAGATATTGGTGACGAACAAAGTATCGAGCAGAGCTTAAGTACCTTTTCATCCCATATGACAAATATAGTATCATTTCTTCAAAAAGCAGATGAGCATTCTCTTGTGCTTTTTGATGAGCTCGGAGCAGGAACAGATCCCACAGAGGGAGCCGCCCTTGCTATGTCAATCCTATCCTATCTTCACCAAAGAAAAGTTCGGACCTTAGCCACTACTCATTATAGTGAGCTTAAGGTGTATGCCCTATCTACAGAGGGTGTGATTAACGCCTCCTGTGAATTTGACGTTGAAACCCTAAGGCCAACCTATCGCCTGTTAGTGGGAATACCAGGAAAAAGTAATGCATTTGCAATATCATGGAAGCTAGGTCTTCCAGATTATATTATTGAGGATGCAAAGAACCTTATAGGTAAACAGGACAGATCCTTTGAAGAGCTTATTACAGATTTAGAGACAAGTAGGGTAACTATTGAGAAGGAGCAAGAAGAAATCCTTCAATATAAAGCTGAAATTGAAAAGCTTAAGAAGAATTTTGATAGAAAAAACGAGAATCTTGAGGCAAGTAAGGAACGTATCCTAAAGGAAGCAAAGGAACAGGCTGCTTCTATATTACAGGAAGCAAAGGATTTTGCAGATGGCAGTATTCGCAAATATAATCGTTGGATGAGTGAAGGAGGAAGTATCAAGGATATGGAAGCCCAACGAACAATCCTTCGGGAGAGATTAAACGAGGATTCTAATCTACCTAAAAAATCCCCCACAAAACCCGGCAAAAAAGTTTCTCTTAAGGCTATTAAGATAGGCGATTCAGTCTTTGTTAGAAGCCTAGGACTGGTTGGAACTGTCACTACCCTTCCTAATCAAAAAGGCGATCTCTTTGTTCAGATGGGAATCCTAAATTCACAGGTTAACATTAAGGATCTTGATCTTGTAGAGAAGGATGATACTAATCCATCTGCGGACAAAGCATCAATGAGCGGAAAGATTAGGATGTCAAAAACCGCCACCATAAGTCCAGAAATCAACCTAATAGGAAAGAGTGTTGATGAGGCAATTTTTGATTTGGATAAGTACCTTGATGATGCCTTTCTAGCCCATATACCACAGGTAACAGTTATTCATGGACGAGGAACCGGTGCCTTAAGAAATGCAGTTCACAGCTTTCTTAAGAAATCTAAATATGTTAAGGAATATCGAGTTGGTGGCTATAATGAAGGAAATACCGGCGCCACTATCGTAATATTTAAATAAACCCAATATAGGAGGTAATCATGATATCAAAACAGAGAATACTAATAGTGGATGATGATGAGAATATTGCAGAGCTAATAGCTCTATACCTTACAAAGGAATGCTTTGATACTAAAATTGTATTTGATGGGGAGGCCGCACTTGAGCAGTTTGACTTATATCAACCCAATCTTATTTTATTGGATCTTATGCTTCCTGGAATAGATGGATATGAGGTATGCAGAGAAATTCGAAAGGTTTCTAAGGTGCCTATAATTATGCTGTCTGCAAAGGGAGAGATTTTTGACAAGGTCCTTGGCTTAGAACTTGGTGCAGATGATTATATGATTAAGCCTTTTGATTCAAAGGAGTTAGTTGCAAGAGTCAGGGCTGTAATAAGAAGATTTAATCCCACTATTGATGAGGATACATCCGAAAATCCTACTGGGGAATATGTTAAGTATGCAGATCTAATAATTAATATCACCAATTATTCTGTTAAATACTATGGAAATAATATTGAGATGCCGCCAAAAGAATTAGAGCTATTTTATTTTTTGGCCTCAAATCCAAACCAGGTGTTTACCAGAGAACAGCTTCTTGATCATATCTGGGGCTATGAATATTATGGTGATACTAGAACAGTGGATGTACACATCAAACGTCTTAGAGAAAAAATTAAAGACCATAATGATTGGAGTCTTTCCACTGTGTGGGGAGTAGGTTACAAATTTGAGGTACGAAACCCCAAGAGATAAGAAAATCTGATTATAGTAAAAAGGAAGGTGCATACCATGAGAAAGACTTTATGGTCAAGATTAATTTTGTGTTTTTTAATTTGCATTATGGCAGTCTTCGTATTCTTAAATACATATGGTATGTCACTACTTGAGAACAAACTTAAAAAAGAGCAAATTAACCTACTTTATAAGCAAGCATCATTAATATCCTCGTCCTACAGGGGTAATTTTTTTGAAGGAGATAAAACCTTAGATGATCTTGCCTCCCAGTTTGTCTCCATTGATACTTATTTAAATATTCGTGTATGGATTGTGAATAGAGAAGGCAAAATAGTAGCTGATTCTTCCATTCCAAACACTCCTGATGTAAATCTAAATAACATAGATCCCGACTTTTTAAACAAGTCCTTATCTTCAAATACTATGTTTGAAGGTATCCTTTATGAACCGATGTTAAGTGTTATACATAGGATCGACTATAATTTTAGGCTTCAGGGATATATAGTACTTCATTCTCCTATGAGGGAAATCCAAAACAAAACCAATATCTATTTAGATGTAATAAATATATGCCTCCTTTTGTTTTTCCCCTTGCTGTTTATGGTTTTTATTTATATATATATTATTACAGCAAGGCCCTTAAAGGAACTTATGAAAGCAGCTACAGAGTATAGCTCTGGAAATTATAATTATAAGCCTGATATTAAGGGATTAAGCGAATACAGAGACCTTAGTGCTACTATTTCATATATGGCAGATGAAATAAGTAAGCTAGATGATTATCAGAAGAAGTTTGTAGCAAATATTTCCCATGATTTCAGATCACCACTAACCTCCATTAAGGGTTATGCAGAGGCCATTATGGATGGTACAATTCCCACTGACATACAGGATAAATATCTAAATATAATAGTTGATGAAACAGAGCGCTTGAACAAGTTAACCTCTGGTTTACTTGAGCTAAATAGATTTGATACCCGCAGCGCACTTCTTGATATTGTCTCCTTTGATATTAACCAAATTATTAAAAAGACGGCTGAAAGCTTTGAGGGTGCCTGTAGGCTTAAAAAAATAACCCTAAACCTTGTATTTTCCTCAACGGAAACCTATGTAGATGCTGATATAGGTAAGGTTCAACAGGTTTTATATAACCTTATTGATAATGCCATAAAATTTAGCCATAACAATTCACAAATAAAAGTATCCACTGAAGAAAAAAGCGATAAGATTTTTGTATCAGTTAAGGATTATGGTATTGGTATACCGAAGGATGTAATAAAGAAAGTATGGGACCGCTTCTATAAGACAGATGCTTCAAGAGGAAAGGACAAAAAAGGGACAGGCCTAGGCCTTTCAATCACTAAGGAAATCATCCAGACCCATAATGAAAATATTAATGTCATTAGCACAGAGGGAGTAGGAACAGAGTTTATATTCTCCTTAAAAAGAACAGCAGAATAATTACTGCTCATCCCAGTTATGGTTATGAAGCTTACCCTCCAGATTCATTCCCTCAAAGTTGTTCTGCCTTAAGGCTTCATATAGGATAATTGCAGCTGAATTGCCAAGATTAAGAGATCTTATATCTCCAATCATAGGAATTCTAATACAGTTCTCCTTATTGTTAATTAGCAGTTCTTCAGGAATTCCTGCACTTTCCTTACCAAACATTATAAAGCAGTCAGATTCATACCTTACATGGGTATAATCCTTGACTGCTTTTGTAGTTGCCATATAAACCTTAGGGAAATTATTCTTTTCCAAAAAGTCTTTATAGCAATCATAAACAATAACGTCCAGCTGTTCCCAGTAGTCAAGACCTGCCCTTCTAATCTGCTTTTCATTTAAGCGAAAACCCATGGGTTCAATCAAATGTAGTCGCGTACCTGTAGCAACACAGGTCCTGCCTATATTTCCGGTATTTGCTGGTATTTCCGGTTCTAATAATACAATGTTCAATTCTAACTCATCCTAACGGCAATATTAATTTCAATTTTTTTGTTATCATCATATACTAAAGGAATACAAATGCTTTTTGTATAGCTATGCGAAAATGACATAGTACCACTTCCTATGGTTGGTGGCGTTATGTCAATCACAATACCTTGGTTAGAAAAAATTGTTGCTGTATTACCAAGAATCATATTGCCTAGCTCACTTATTGCACTCATAGCAAAGTCATCCATCTTAGTTATAGGCATCATAATCATTCTAGAGGCAATATCACATGCGATAGAATGCTCAAATGATATCATTACCTGCCCTCTCATCTCACCTGTAAAACCAATAATTATTAATATAGTATTATCTAAGAATATAGGATCCTTAACAAATGGTTTTCCAACCTTTGGTTCAATATAACACATTTCCTTAAGAATTTTTGTAGATGCAATTAAAAAGGGGTTGATATGATCCACATTTATAGTAGTCATTCTAGTTACCTCCTGGGTATATGACATAGGCTAATGTTGCGTTCTAAAGTTTGTTAACAAATCTTTCCATTCTTTCCATTGCTATTTTTAGATTATCTATAGAGTGAGCATAAGAAATTCTCAAATAACCCTCTCCACATTCTCCAAATGCTGTTCCAGGAACAACTGCAACCTTTTCCTCCATTAACAGCCTAGTAGCAAATTCATCGGATGTCATATTCAAGCTCTTAATACATGGAAATACATAAAATGCTCCAAAAGGTTCAAAGCATGTCAGTCCCATTTCTCTAATAGCATGAACAAGAAATCTTCTCCGTTTATCATATGCATCTCTCATTATTTCAACATCGGGATCACCATTCTTTAAGGCCTCTACACCTGCATATTGACTTGTTGTAGGAGCACACATAATAGCAAACTGATGAATCTTGGTCATCTGTTCAATAATCAAATCAGGACCAGCAGCATAGCCCAATCTCCAACCGGTCATTGCATAGGATTTTGAAAATCCATTAATAACCACTGTCCTTTCCTTCATGCCAGGAAATGATGCTATAGAAACATGAGCTTTTCCATAGGAAAGCTCTGAATATATCTCATCAGATATTACGAATATGTCCTTCTCTATAATAAGATCAACAATATCCTTGAGGTCGTCATAATCCATAACAGCTCCTGTAGGATTATTAGGGAAGGCCAGTATTAATATCTTAGTTTTATCTGTAATTGCATCTAACAACTCTTGCCTGGTTAGCTTAAAATCATTCTCACCCTTAAGCTCTATAACTACCGGAACTCCACCTGATAATACAGCACATGGATGATATGATACATAACATGGCTGTGGAATCAGAATCTCATCCCCAGGTTCAACCATAGCACGGAGGGCCAAATCTATAGCTTCACTACCTCCTACTGTTACAAGTACTTCATTTTCATAATGATACTCTAGGCCTAATCTTCTTTGTAGATATTTGCAGATTTCAATTTTCAGTTCTTTAAGACCTGAATTTGATGTATAAAAGGTTTTCCCTTTTTCCAGGGAATATATTCCTTCTTCTCTGATATGCCATGGGGTATCAAAATCCGGCTCACCAACACCTAATGAAATAGCATCTTTCATTTCACTAACTATATCAAAGAATTTTCTGATACCTGAAGGCTGAATATCAACTACTTTTTTTGCTAATGGATTTCTCAAGGGCTAATCAACATCCTTTCATCTTGCTTGGCCTGTACTAAAGGCAGACCATGCTCTTTATATTTTTTAAGTACAAAATGAGTCGCAGTACTTTGTATCGCTTCCATGGGTGCTAGCTTGGCCGCGACAAAATTGGCAACCTCTCTCATAGTCTTACCTTCAATAATTACTGTAATATCAAATCCTCCTGACATAAGATAAACAGATTTAACCTCATCAAACCTATATATTCTTTCTGCAATCTTATCAAATCCAAGACCTCTTTGAGGAGTAACCTTTACCTCTATTAATGCTGTAACTCTTTCACACTTAACCTTATCCCAGTTAATTAAGGTTGGATAACCACATATAATATGTTCATCCTCAAGTTGCTTAAATGTGGCTGTTACTTCTTCTTCACTATAGCCTAACATGATCGCCAGATCCTTGGCAGACAATTTACTATTTTTATCAATAGCTGATAGTATCTTTTCTCTCATTCTATACCCTCTCATTTCCAACCTTTATTAATCTATTAAGTATGAAGGTTTATTTTATTAGCGGTTACATATCATATTACTTTATATAATTCATCTGTCTTAGGTGGTTCTAGATATCGACGTTCTTCACCATTAACAATAATTCGATCATTACCTTCTGTTATTCTTCCTATTACCGCAGCGGCTATGCCCTGGTCATTTAACTTATCTACTAACTGATTAGCATTGTCAGTAACAATAAGCATACAGCCACTTGATATTAACATATATGGATTGAGGTCAAAATATTCACAGATTTCTACCGTCTCTTGCTTTAGTAGGATTTTCTGTAAATCCACTTCAAGACCAACCCTTGACGCAGCCCCAATTTCCCATAGGGCTCCAAATATTCCACCCTCAGTTACATCGTGCATGGAAGTAACACCCACCTCCATAGCAATCCTTGATTCTGGAACAACCGATATGTAATCAAGCATCATTTGGGCTTTATTTATAAATCCTGCAGAGTATTTGCTTAATAACTCCTGCTGCTTGGCAGTTGCCAAAATAGCAGTTCCTTCTAACCCTGCCCATTTAGTCATAACAATTTCCTGGCCATTAATCGCTCCAGTGGTTTTTATCAACTTGGATTTCTTAATCTTTCCAATACCAGTAACTGTTACAATAGGCTGGTTTACAGCTTTTGTTATCTCTGTATGCCCACCTACGACTTCAATTTGAAGCTGTTCGCATACTGACTCTATATCATTCATCAAGTGTTTGAGTTCGGCCTCTACCGTATTTTCAGGTAATAAAATAGAAACCATTATACCTATAACCTCAGCTCCGGAGGAAGCAATATCATTAGCTGTAATATGAACTGCAAGAATACCAATATCCTGTACTGCTCCGGTTATAGGGTCTGTGGATAAAATTATTACCTCATCCCCATTAACACCAATTACACTGCAATCTTCTCCTATGGCTGGACCTACTAGCACTTCAGGTCGTCTACGTTTGATATTCTTAAGTACAGACCTTTTTAAAACCGTCTCCGGTATCTTACCTATCTTCATAGGATATCTCCTAGAAATATATCTTTATTCATCCTCTAGACCTTCCTCATCCCAGTCAGGATCCCAAAAAATATCGTCCTCTAACTGTTCATCTGGTTTCTTTGGGTCCTTTTTATCTTTTTTATCTTTTTTATCGTTCTTATCAGTTTCCAGTTCTTCATCATCAAATATATATCCATTTTCATCCACTTCGATGTCAACAGGAACCTCTACCTCTTCCATGGTTCCAACAATTACATATCTAGGAGCTGGAGCGTAATAACTCTTATTAATAAGAGTTCTGCCAACTTCTACACCATTTTCATAAACAACCTTATATAACTCCGTCCTATAACCTGTATGAGCTGATTGAGTTACCTTTCTATAGGTAATGGGTTTTGTAGGATCCTCTTCAATCACTTCTGGTGGTGGTGCTGTTTCTGATAATACCCTGGTCTCAAATTCTATTGTTCTATTATCTACATCCCTAACTTCATGTCCCCATACTTTAAAGGTAATTTTCCGTCCCTTAGTAAATGCTTCAATTAAAATAGGAGAATCCGTATTATTCATGAATTTTAAATCCTTAAAGGTCCCTGCTATGGCAGCATCTCTAGATAAACCCACGTAGCTTATAGTCATTGAGTGCTCTTGCCTTTGTACTATCTCCAGCTCTGCCTTTAATACTGCATTGTATAATGTAGTGGTAACCTGGCAAGCTCCTCCTCCGACACTGTCAATAACCTTTCCTTTGGAATATGCTCCAGCCACATAATATCCGTTACTTTTATCAAAGGGTGCCAAATGTTCATAACCAGAAAAAACCTCTCCAGGAAATAAAACTGTATTGTTAATCAGTTTTGCTCCATTTGCAAGATTCGCCGCACGACCTTGTGCAGAATCCGTGTACTCAGTGGAAAAGGTGCCCAATACTGTATTACATTGCTCAACTATCTCCCTAGTGTATATAGGTAAAACATCTTCCATATAAGCATCTAAAACAATATTGCTTCTATCCCAAGAATTTTCTATTACATCGACTATGCTTAAAACATTCGCCTCAATATCAGCCTTCTTACCAAGAATGTGATCTGTATACACCATCTCACCATTATTTCTAGCTACAGTTGCATTCACAGGCTCCACATTAAACTCAGCAAGTGAAGCGGATACCCACTCTCTAACTTTGTTCTCATCTAATGTAAACTCCAAGGGATAGTTGATACCACCCTGTGAAATATCTTTTAAATCCTTATATCTCTTAATAAGGTTTCCTGCTGTACCCAATTGAAGAGCCTGATCAATTGCATCATTTATCTTATATGAATATCCCATATCTCCTAGGGTTGTAGAAACAACTTTCTCACCATCTTGGACCAAGATCTCTTTGCTTCTCAACTCATCTACAAATTTATCTACGGCTTCTTCGGCTTCTTTGCCTGTCATACCACCAATATCAACATCATCTATAAAAACACCCTTAGCAATAGTATCATTCTCAGCTGCAAACGCACAAAAGGCATTTCCAAACAAGGCCAATAGCATGGTTGAAACTATTACCACGAAGTAACGAGTCCTTTGCCTATTCATATCCATCCTCCTTTAATATCTTCCTATTGTAACACAATACTAGGAAGTTTCAAGAAAATCTTACTTAATTGACAAGTCTAAATTAATTATGTATATTAGTTGTAACTATTCAGAACCCCGAGAATCACGGAGTGAATTCGAGTGCTTCAGCGCCAAAATGGATGTATTTTATCCGTTTTGTGTGCATTGGCATCGTAAGATGCCCTGTAACTGTGAAGGTACTGAACAGTTACTATTAATTAAATATACTTAGTACTACTGGCAACGTCATTGAAATAACAAGGATTATTACAATAACAGTTGTGATTATTTTTCTTGTTTTCTTATTATACATGCTTTCACCTACTTTTATTTATTTATTAATTATAGTATTTATGCAGAAAGGTTGTGTTAACCTGTGGTACATTTTATGTCTCTGAGTTTTTTAATAATATTTGTCTTGTGGTTAAATTATCAAATAATCAAAAACAATAGACTTTCAAAAAAAGGTTTAGATGAATTTTGGAAGAAGGAATCTCAGGCAAACCTAACTCGAAAATCCGATATAACAAAGTTGGATTATATTAATGTTCCATATGAAAGACTTCCTATGGAGGATAACCCTGATCCAACCATTAATTCCTTACGTAATACTATTCTCTCACAATCAGAAAAAAAAATACTTAATTTAAGTAGTTTTTCAAATACTGAGCTTAAGCTTAAATATGGCACCTCTAATACAAAGCAATTATTTGAATATGATAATAATTTCATTGTTCTGGTAGCAAATCTACATAAATGGGGTGAACGCCTTTACCTACAAGGCAATACCACAGATGCTATAACTGTACTAGAAGTTGCTGTTAATTGCAAATCAGATGTACACAAAACATATGAGTTGCTAGCAAAAATATATATTGAGCAGAAAACTCCTGACAAAATCAACAACCTGATTAATTCGATCTCCAACTCAGATATCAGGGATAAAGAAAAACTAATAACCAAATTACACATATAAGCTATTCTTTTTTATATTTTAAGTTATTTCATCTCATCATTCAAGGGTTATTTTATTAATTCTCTAGGGTTTATGGGATTGGCTTCCATATGTACAAAATTCCCTTAAAAAACACATCTCACACTTAGGGCTTCTTGCATTGCAAATATTTCTTCCATGGGTAATAATTTGAATATTATATGGAATCCATTGCTCTGTTGGCAACTTTCTCATTAAATCGAACTCTATCTTGACCGGATCCTCCTCCTTAGTAAGTCCAAGGCGCCGAGATACCCTTTTTACATGGGTGTCAACTACTATACTAGGAATATTATAGATATTGCCCCTTATAACATTAGCAGTTTTTCTTCCCACCCCTGCCAGGCTTGTTAAATCATCTATATCACTTGGTACTATACCCTTATATTGAGATAAAAGCCTCTGAGTGCAAGCAATAATGTTTTTTGCTTTATTCCTGTAAAAACCCGTAGAATGAATATCCTTTTCGAGCTCTGCTAAATCTGCGAAAGCAAAGTCCTCAATACTTTGATATTTATGGAAGAGCTTGGCAGTAACCTGGTTAACTCTTTCATCAGTGCACTGTGCGCTAAGTATTGTAGCAATTAAAAGCTGCCAAGGTGTATTGTGATTTAAAAAACACCTATTCTCTCTTGTATATTCTCTATTAAGTATAGATATTATATTACTTATTTTTTCTTTTTCTTTTTTAGAAATTCTTTTATAAGTCAATTTCTTAATCTCTCTCCTCTTACATAAGTAAATCAGTAGATACAGCGAGTAATTGCCGAATTCGTTATAGGATCTCTGCTACCATAATCAAAAAGGATTATACTATTCCTTTTTATTCCCTTACCTGCCTTAGCGGTCTCAATTATATCATATGTGAATTGTTCTATATGAACCTTAGATTTGGTAACTCTTTCTTTATCACAAATCTCTCTATGTTTTGCATAGGACACCGGATTACCTACATAATCAGGTCTATTCTTAAGGGCCTCCCTTAAGCATAGGTCATATAGTAGAATTTCCTTGAATATATTAATATCTTCACTAACATCCTTAATCTCAGATTCTTTATTTGATTGGTTTTGTATCATTACTGTTTCTACAAAAAAATCTAACAAAATCTCATAACGCCTCATTCTAGAATGAGCAAGTGTATAAAGGCCCATTTTGTTGTAATAATTGTAGAGGAATTTGTACAGCTTCATAGGGGTTTCAAAGAAATGCTCCATATATTCCATGGAATATGCAAACTGACCGCTGTTATAATACACCTCCACCATATCACAAATGCCCTTCAGCTCTATAACCTCATCATAGGTTAGGTGGTTTGTAAATAAGACCTCATAGGGGGGCTCATTATTATATACAATCCCATAGTTTTTACATTCTTCTTCAATTATGGAGCCCTTAAGGACCTTTAAGAATCCCAGTTGTAATTGGTCTGGTCTTAATTTATATACATCATAAAAGGATTTTTCAAAGGAAGTATAATCCTCTAGGGGTAGTCCAGCTATCAAATCCAGATGCTGATGAATGTTTTGTGCCCTTTTTATACGTTCTACATTGTTGGATAGCTTTTCAAAATTTACCTTCCTTTGTATAGCCTTCATGGTATTGGGATTTGTTGTTTGCACCCCAATTTCTAATTGGACAAGACCCGGTCTTAAGCTTTCTAAAAGCTCAAGTTCCTGATCAGTTATAAGGTCTGCCGTTATTTCAAAGTGAAAATTAGTAACTCCATTATCCTCATCTTTAATAAATCTCCATATTGCCATGGCATGCTCTTTGTTGCAGTTAAAGGTTCTGTCCACAAATTTAACCTGTGGCACCTTATAATCAAGGAAGATCTTTAGCTCCCTTTTAACTAGCTCCAGGTTGCGAAATCTCACACCCCTTTGGGCAGAGGATAAACAATAGCTGCAGGAATAAGGACACCCTCTGCTACTTTCATAATATATAATTTTATTTTTGTGGCTATCAATATCTTCATATGCAAAAGGAATATCATCAAGAGAAATAAATTCTCTTGGGGAAGTGGTTGTTATTAAACCCTTATCTTTCTCCGTATCCTTATAATCATTAAGCCTAGCACTGTCTTTAAAAACAATTCCCTTAATATGTTCAAGTGCACTACCAACTCCCAAATAGTATCCAGTTAATTCATAAAAGGTCTGCTCGCCCTCACCAACTAATATACCATCAAGCTCCTTATGCTCTTTCAGGTAATCAAGAGGATAATAGGAAACCTCAGGTCCACCGCACCAAATCTTAACCTTGGATTCTACTTTTTTTAGACCCTCAATAACACGAAGTATCATGGATATATTCCATATATAACAGGAAAATGCGACCACATCAGCCTTTTGTAGATATACGCCCCGTAATATCTCTTCCACGCTATGGTTAATAGAGTATTGAGCTATTTGGATATGGTCCTTATAATCTTTTGCATAGGCCTTAAGACTATGAACTGCAAGATTAGTGTGAATAAATTTGGCATCTACAGCCACCAATAATATTTTCATTATTTTATCAATCCTTTGTATGTTGTACAAGAAAGGGTTTCGCTTGCGAAACCCTCGCGCTGAGCGTGGCCAGCTTGCTGGCTAAATACAAAATTCGCGAGTGTGCATCCTTGCGAAGCAATTTTTATATA